>DVHA01000170.1 GCA_018712425.1 Candidatus Faecivivens stercoravium
CCGGTGATCACCAGCCCGCCGGTCGACTCGATCGTCTGCTTGGCTTTCAGGCGGACCGAGAAGGTGGTTTCCTCCGAAACCTGCTTGTCGTCGTATTCGTAGACGGAGGTGAGGGTAATCGGGACGACCGAATCGGTCACATCGCTCCGGGCGGTCACTTCATAGCTGATCGACGCCTTCCGCCCCGAGCCGAAACTGACCGACTGGGTCGCGGAAGCGGAGTTGAGGTAAAGCCCTTCCGGCATCGCCAGCGTCACCTGCGCGTTGCGCACAACCCGGGTCGCTTCCAGCGGGATGGTGATGGTTTTGGTCTGGCCCGCCTCGATTTCCGGCATAAAGGCGTTTTCCGCGACGGTAATCTGCTTGCCGATCAGGTCGGGCGCGGCGGGTTCGGAAGGTTCGGAAGTACCGGAAGATTCCTCAACAGTAGGAGAATAATCATTGCGGCTTAACTCAAAGCAATATACTTTACTTTGTCCAGTAAAGTTAATTTCAAGTTGCGGATTATTATTCCAACCTCTATCAACACCATCATAGGAAATTGTTTGAGTAGGTAAATATACAAAATAACCTTCTGTAGCATTTCCTTCGACAGTGGTAGACACACTTCCCTTTAATCCATTTACACCCGTAACCGTTACAGCTGCACCATTATAAATATATTCACGATCATTCTTATCGATTGAGATTCGAATAGTAAAGTTGGTATCTGCTGTAATATCTTGCGGATTTAATTTAACAGAAATGCCATCAAACGCACTACCATTAATCCAGCCATCTGTAGCTGCATTTACCTTATTCATCGGCATCACCGGCAGCACAAACACCGCCAGCAGCATCAAAAGGGCAGTGATGACCGCCCCATACCGGTATAAAACCGTCTTTTTCTCCCCGTGCATCTTGTTTGATTCCTTTCGTTTGGTCGAAGTGTGTAACGCTTACTCCCCGGCGGCTTTCCGGGGTTTCGGAGGCTCCTCCGGCGGGACAACCGAGACGTTTGGATGGTCGTCGACGATCGTCCCGTCCACCAGCCGGATAATCCGGTCGGCGTACCGGGCGATATCCCCGTCGTGGGTGACGATGATGAGGGTCTCGTTGTAGCGCCTGGCCATCCGGACGATCATCTCCATCACCTCGGTGGTGGTGTGGCTGTCGAGGTTTCCGGTCGGTTCGTCGGCGAAGACGACCGGGGGCTTACTGACAAAGGCCCGGGCAATGCCGACCCGCTGCTGCTGGCCGCCGGACATCTGGGAGGGCCGGTGCTTCATCCGGCCCTTGAGCCCGACCCGGATGAGCATCTTTTTCGCCGCTTCCTCCCGCTCCTTTTTGGGGATCCCCTTAAAGGTGAGGGGCATCGCGACGTTTTCCAGCGCCGTGTCCTGGGGCATCAGGTTGTAGGACTGGAAGATAAACCCGACGTTCTGCCGCCTGAAGACCGCCAGCTCCTTTTCGCTCATGCCGGTGACCTCTTTCCCGGCGATCCAGACCTCGCCTCTCGTCGGCTTTTCCAGCCCCGCCATGATGTTTAAAAGGGTCGATTTGCCCGAACCCGACGTCCCGAGGATACAGCAGATCTCCCCCCGCTGGATCGAGAGGGAGACCTTCCCCAGGGCCACGACCCGGTCGTCCTCCACCTCGTAGACCTTCCGCAGGTTTTTGACCTGCAAAATCGGCCCTTCCTTTTTGACGCGGCGCGCCTTTCCCGGCGGCCGGGAGGGGGTGGGGCTTTCCTTTTTGGTTATCTCCGGCATCAGCATACCTTCTTTCTTTTTTGTTCGACGCGATATCATTATGCGTTCCGCGGGAACGGAACGCCGCTCCTTCCGGCATTTCATGCCACCCCCCGGGGGGCTCAGTTTGTCGAAAAAGTCTTTTTTGAGTATTTTTTGGGTGCTGCGCACGCTTCGTTATCAGTGGCAAAGCTGTGGTCAGCTTCGGAAGTACAGGAACTGAGCGCCTGGGAAGGGGCTCTGCCCCTTCCATTCCCGCGATTTTTTGAAAAAAATCGAGTAAAACTTTTCATTCTGCGCACGTTTCTTTGTCACTTTAGCGCCGGCGCCGATTCTTACATTTCCGCCAAACTCATTTTTCGACAAGCTGCACCTCCCTGAGGGAGCTGTTATCGCAGATGACTGAAGGAGTCGGTATCACCGCGGCAGCGGGATACCGTTCTGCGTTCCGCCCCGCAAAATGGGCGCAAAATCCCCATATTCTGCCTATACAAATATAATACGGGCGAGAGGGCGAAAAAGTTGCGGAAAAAAGTCAGATTTTCAAAAAAACCTGTTTTTTTCTTCCCGCCGGTTGCGCGGCGCCCTTCCATATGGTACACTGGTAGCATAACTTTGTCGAATTTGGGGAGTGTTTGCCTTGACGTATCAAATATCCGAACTGGTCTTTTTCTTTTTTATGTACAGCTTCCTCGGCTGGTGCCTGGAGGTAGCGGTTTTATCCATCCGCCGCCGGAAATTTGTAAACCCCGGCGTGTTGTCGGGGCCCTTCTGCCCCTCCTACGGGATTACAATGGTCCTCTGCCTGATCTTCCTCGAGCCGCTGGACGGGCGTTACATCCTCCAGTTCCTCGCCTGCATGGCCGTTGCCAACGCCGTCGAGGCCATCTCCTCCCGCCTCGCCGACCGCACCGCCGGCAGAAGGCTCTGGAACGCCGAAAAGCGGGCGGCCCTCGGCTCCCTCCCCGGCCTCATCTACTCCCTCATCTGGGGGGCCGGGGCGGTGCTGGTCCTCGCCTTTTTAAACCCGCTTCTCTACATCCTCGCAAACCTCTTCCCCCGGCCGGTCCTCTGGGGGATTGACATCGCCCTTTCGGTCCTCTTCCTCGCCGACCTTTTAATCCTCCTCTTCATCCTCCGGCCCGACCGGAAGGCACTGAAAGCGGGCGACCCGGTGGCCGCCTTCTCCGAGACCTTCCAGTCCACCCTCAAAAAAGCCTCCGGCAGTTTCGGCCAGCGGCTTTCCCGCCACATCCACCTCCGGCTCCAGAACGCCTACCCGCCCGTCCTCGACGTCACCGGCGAGGGGAAGAAACAGCGGTTCGCCGAAGGGGTCTCGGTCACAAAACTCATCTGGGTCTTCCTGATCTGCGCGCTGCTGGGCGACCTGATTGAAACGGTCTGGGTGCGGCTGGTCTCGGACATCTGGATGAGCCGTTCCAGCGTCCTCTACGGCCCCTTTTCGGTGGTCTGGGGGCTGGGGGCGGTGCTTTTAACAGTCGTGCTGACGCCGCTTGCGAAGAAAAACGACCGGTACGTCTTCCTCGGGGGCTTCCTCCTGGGGGGCACCTACGAGTATATGGCCAGCGTCTTCACCGAGCTGGTCTTCGGCCAGGTCTTCTGGGATTACAGCGATATGCCGCTGAACATCGGCGGGCGCACCAACGTCCTGTTTATGTTCTTCTGGGGGCTTTTGTCGGTCGTCTGGATCAAGATCCTCTACCCCGCCCTCTCGAAGGTCATTGAGCGGATCCCCCGCCTCACCGGCACCATCCTCACCTGGGTGCTGACGGTGCTGATGATCATCGACATCCTGCTCTCCGGCCTCGCCATCGGCCGCTACGTCGAGCGGAAGAACGGCACCGCCGAACCCACCGCCATCGGCAGCTTTTTAGACGAGCAGTACCCCGACGAGCTGGTCGAATGGGTCTGGGCGAATATGCGGGACGCGTAAGACGCAAGCCGGTTAACAGCTGCCGGGCGGCCAACTCCCTTCCGAAGACCGGCCTTCCACGGCCGGTCTCATGCGGTCGGGGCGGGCATCCCACACCTGCGTCGCGCTATCGCAAGCGATAGCTAGAAAAATGTTTGCCGGCCATACGGCATTGGCCGGCATTTCTCGCAAGCTCGAAACCACATTTTTCTGACAGCGGGTCCAGCGTCCAGATTCTATCCGGACGCCTTGGCCCAGCGAGGGTCCTGGCAGAGTCCAGAGACAGAGTCTCTGGTCCATCAAAGTGAAACTTTGTCGCTGCCTTAAGGGCAGCGAAATAAACATTCCATGCTTTGACCGAAACTAACCTATCCGTTACCCCCCGTAGCTCGACAGACAGGCTGCGGCCGCCTTCATCAGGTCCTCCGCCTCCTTAACCGTCGCGGCGGCCTTCTCGTTGCGGGGGTTCTTCCGCAGCGCCTTCAGCCGGGCCTTGCGCTCGCCATCCTCGAATTTGGAGAAGTACTGCCCGAGGTTTTTGGATTCTTTCAGCAGCAGCAAAAGCCCGGTGTCCAGCGCCGGTACCGCCCCGCCCCCGAGCAGGGTTTCCTTGAGCTTCCCGACCAGTTCGGCCTTCCGGGCCCGGTCGGGAATGTACACCTGCTTATTGCCGAAAAAGCCGCCCATCCCTTCGGTAACGGCCCCGTCCGCCAAAAGCGATTTCCCGACGCTCTCGTAGACCGCCTTCATCCGGGCGCTCCCGCCCACCAGGTAGTCGCTCATCAGCCGGGTGAAGCTGCGGGGCTTTTCGCTGAGGTAGTGATACAGCGGTTCCAGGTGGGACAGTTCCGCTGGCAGCGGCTTTAAAACGGTCACCTTCTTTTTTTCGGAGGCGATCACCCCCGCCGCCTCCAGGTCGAGCACCCCGGCCGCCATCAGCCCGGCGTTGGAAACCTCCCGCCGCAGCGGCGCCATCCCGCCGTTTTCCCCGACGGCCAAGAGGAAAAAGTCCTGTGCAATCGATTTCCGGATCATCTTATTTCTCCCTTCTTCCAGCAAAGCCAGTCCTTTTTTGAAAGGGCTGGCTTGCGTTTTGCGGTCTTTTTGCCTTTCCGGGCGGAAAAGCAGCTATTTACTTCAGCAGCACCTCATGCCCGGTCGCCGCCGACTCATAAATCCCGTCGAGGATCTTCATCAGCGTAATCCCGTCCTCGGCGGGCGAGATGCAGCGGTCGGCCCGGCCGCGGATGCAGTCGACGTAGTGGTTGATCTCCCCTTCGAACAGCCCGTCAAAGTCGAGGGCGGTCTCGGTGTCGAGGGCAACGTTGGACATGTAGCCGTTGAGTTCGGTGTACATCTCCAGCGACGGGTCGAGCTTCGCGCCGGCTCTGGTGCCGAACAGCTGGATTTTGCCCTCGTCCTCCTTAATGTTCAGCGAGAAGGCCGCCTCAATCTGGACGACCGACCCGTTTTCATACCGGATCATCGCGGTCGCGAGGTCCTCGACGTCGAAAACCTCGGGGCCGTCGGTGGAAGAGGCATAGCCTTTCTTCTTGTCCTTGATGGCGGGGCGGTTGGCCAGCTTGTGGAAGGTGGCGCCGAAGACCGAGACCGGCAGCGGGTTGCCCATCAGATAACGGGTCAGGTCGATGACATGGACGCCGAGGTCAATGAGCGGGCCGCCGCCCGAACGGCTCTTGTCGCCGAACCAGCCGCCGGGGGAACCGTTGCGGCGGAGGTAGGTGGCCTTGCCGTAATAGATGTCGCCGAAGTAGCCGTTGTCGATGTAGTCCTTGAGGATTTTGCAGTCGTTGCCGTACCGGCGGACGAAGCCGACCATTAAAAGCTTGCCGTTTTTCTCGGCCGCCTCTTTCATCATGACTGCGTCGGCGGCGCAGGTCGCCATCGGCTTTTCGCAGAGGACGTGCTTCCCGGCGTTCAGCGCCATGATTGTGCAGGGGGCGTGCTGGGAGTTCCAGGTGCAGACGCTGACCGCGTCGATCTCGGGCAGTTCCCGGAGCATCGCCGCCTCGTCGGTGTAAAGCCGTTTGACGCCGTACTTTTCGCCCATCATTTTGACCCGCTCTTCATTGATATCGCAGAAGGCATAGAGTTCAACATCGGGGTTCTGCAAATAGGCGCGGATATGGCTGTGGGAGATGCTCCCGGTGCCGACAATGGCAATTTTCAGTTTGGACATAGTTGTCTCTCCTTTTTATTTCAGCTTTGGGAAAAGCATTTTAACAAAACGCGGCAATCGGCGCTGGCGGCCCCGTCACGAAGGGATCTGCGGCCATAAAAAGTTTAGGATCAAACCCTTTTTAAATGGGCTCAGGTTTTGCTTTGCAAAACCGGACGAATTACAAGTAATTCGTCGCGAACGTGCAGAGGGCAGAGCCCTTTGCCAGGCGGCTGCCTCCCGTACTTCCGAAACTTCCCACGGCTGCTCCACCCGAAACAAAGGGTGCGCAGCACCAAAAAATGCTTAGAAAAAAATTCTACGCATCACACCAGCTTCCGCAAAAAATCCACCGCCATCTTGATATCGGCGGCGGGGTCTTCCCCGACCTCCCGCTCGATGGTGAGGAAGCCGCGGTAGCCGATTTTCCGGAGCGCCCCGAGCCAGCGGGGGAAGTTGACCTTCCCCTCGCCCAGCGGCAGTTCGATAAAGGACGGGGAGAGGGGAATCTCCGCCTCGGAGACGCCGTAAATCTCCTCCGGCTCCCGCCAGTAGAGCTGCTGGCCGTCCTTGGCGTGGGTGTGGACGATGTAGGGGGCGAGGGTTTCGGTGGCCTCCGCCGGGTCGTCGCCGACGACCATCACCAGGTTTGCCGGGTCAAAGTTGACCGCGACCCCCCGGGAACCGAGGCTGTCGAGGAAAGCCCGGAGGCGTTTGGCCGGTTCCGGCCCGGTCTCGACCGCGAAGTGGGCGTCCATCGAGTCGGCGATGTCCGCCAGCTTCCGGCAGGCCTCCTGCATGACCGCGTACCGGGGATGGCTTACATCCGCCGGCACGACGCCGATGTGGGTCGTGACGACGTCGGTCTCCAGGTCGCAGGCCAGGTCGAGGATCCGCTTGGACCGCTCGATCAGCCCGGGGTTTTTCTCCTTGTCGCCAAACCCCATCCCCAAATCGCCGCAGAGGGCCGAGACCTGCATCCCGGCGTCCTGGATCCTCCGGAGCAATTCCCGCCGGTCGGTGGGGGTCAGGTTCTCCGGCGCCATCTCGCCCTTGGTCGCGTAGATCTGCACCCCTTCCGCCCCGAGGGCGCGGGCCTTTTCAATCGCGTCCCGGACGGGCAGCCGGAACGAGTCCAGCATCACGCCGATCTGAAAATCTTTCATCTTTATCCTTCCTTTCAGCCCCCGGGGTGTCCCCGGGAGGGTGGTTTTATCTATTTTTTATTATGGAATGGTCGCTGCGCGACATGAATCCATCGGGTACAGCAGCTGTGAAAAGCTTCGGAAGTACAGGAGGCCGCAGCCTGGGAAAGGGCTCTGCCCTCTCCACGTTCGCGACGAATTACTTGTAATTCGTCCGGTTTTGCAAAGCAAAACCTGAGTCCATTTAAAAAGGGGTCGATCCTAAACTTTTGATGCCGGCGTCCGCACCCGCGGGACAAAGCCCAGCAGACGCCGCGCTTCGGCCCCGCTTCCAGCTCCTCATTCGATACAATCGACCTCTTCCGGGAAGGTCAGCATGACCTCTGTCCCCTCCCCGACCTTCGACCGGATCTCGATGCCGCCGCCGAGCCCCTCCATAATCCGCCGGCAGAGGTACAGCCCCAGCCCGCTCGAGTGCTCCTCGTTATGGCCGTTAAAGCCGGTGTACCCCCGCTCGAACACCCGGGGGAGGTCCTCCTCCCGGATGCCGATGCCGGTGTCGGCAATGGTCAGCGTCTGGCCGGAAAAGGCCACCGTCACCTTCCCGCCCGGCGGGGTGTACTTGACGGCGTTAGAGAGCACCTGCTCCAGCACCACCGACAGCCACTTGGAGTCGGTCGTGACGCTCACCTCCGGCAGGTCGGCCGAAACCGACAGCTTCCCGCCGATGAACAGCCTTGCAAACCGCCGCACCGCCTGCCGGACCTGCTTGTCCAGCCGGGTTTTGCGGAAGAGGTAGTCGGTCTGCTCCGACTCCAGCCGCAGGTAGGAGAGCACCATCGACACATACCCCTCAATCCGGGTCAGCTCCCCGGACAGCGGGCCGGTGAACTGGTCCGGCTGCCCGCTCGACTGGAGCAGCAGCCGCATCGCGGCGATCGGGGTCTTGATCTGGTGGACCCAGAGGGTGTAAAAATCCAGCATCTCGGTCTTCTGCATCTGCGCCTTCCGCCGGTCGGCGGCGCCCCGGTCGGCCAGCGCCTTGCAGAGGACCTGGTAATAGCTTTCCAGCGCCGTCCGGGCCTCCGGCAGCTGCAAGACCTCCGCCCCCGCCTGCCGGGCGAGGATCGAAAGATCCCGCAGCCTCCCCCGCCAGCGGACGAAGCTGAAGGCCATAAAAACCGCCCCGGCAGCGATGCCGAGGGCGCTGGCATAGATCAGCGCCTCCCACGGGAGGTTATAGAGGGCGAAGACCACCGCCTGCATCGCGATCCAGAAAACCCAGCAGATGATCAGCCGCCGCTTTTCATAGAGGTAGCGGAAAAAGAACTTCATTCCCCTCCCCCTTCCAGAAACCGGGCGGAAATCTGGTAGCCCAGCCCCTTTGCGGGTCTCGACCGCCCCGTCGGCGCCGATGGAACTGAGCTTCCGCCGGAGCCTCGCGACGTTGACCGCCAGCGTGTTTTCATCCACAAAGCTGTCCGATTCCCAGAGCCTGGTCATCAGCGTGTCCCGGCTGACCACCTGCCCCTTGCTTTCCAGGAGGGTCTGGAGGATTTTCAGCTCGTTCCGGGTCAGTTCGGCGCTTTCTCCCTTATAATAGGCCTTCCCCTCGGCCGGGGAGAGGGAGAGGTCGCCGGCTGAGAGCAGGCTCGACTGCCCGCCGAAGTCGTAGCTCCGCCGGAGCATCGCCTGCACCTTCGCCGACAGCACCGCCAGGTCGAAGGGCTTGGAGATAAAGTCGTCCCCACCCATGTTGATGGCGGTGATGATGTTCATGTTGTCGTTTGCCGAAGAGATGAAGATCACCGGCACCTTGGAGAGCTTGCGGATCTCGGCGCACCAGTAAAACCCCGAGTAGAACGGGAGGGTGATGTCCATCAGCACCAGATGGGGGTCGAAGGCGGTGAATTCCCGGGTCACATGCTGGAAATCGGATACGGCCCTCGGGGAGAGCCCCCACTTTTTCAGCTCGTTTTCAATGACCCCGGCGATCACCCGGTCGTCCTCGACCAGCAGCACACGGTAGTCCATCCGAATCCTCCTTTTCCCTGGCAATCTCTTCCCCGCTATCGTACCATATTGCCGGATGAAAAACAAGTAGGCAGGGAAAATTTTATAAAAAATGGACACGTTTTTGACATTGGAGCCCATCATAGGCAAAACCGCCCTGCCCGGCAGCGTATCCGGGCAGGGCGGTTAAGACTGTCGAAAAAGCGGATTGCCAAAACGTAAAATTTGGCGTTGGCGTTAAAGTGACAAAGAAACGGGCGAAGAATAGAAGTTTAGGATCGACCCCTTTTTAAAGGGGTCGCGGGAATGGAAGGGGCAGAGCCCCTTCCCAGGCGCTTAGTTACCGTACCTCCGAAGCTGACCACGGCTTTGCCGCCGATAACGAAGCGTGCGCAGCACCCAAAAAATACTCAAAAAGGATTTTTCGACAAACTGAACCGCCCTGCCCGGCAGCATATCCGGACAGGGCGGTTTTTTTCAGGGGAAATGGCGGTTATTCGGTGAAGGTATAGCTGCCGGCGCCGACGGTCCGGGTCTGTCCGGAGGGGAGGACCACTTCCGCCTCGCAGTCAAAGGGGACGGTGAGGGTGTAGGTGTAGCCGGTCCCGGCCTTCTCCCAGCCGCAGGCGTACTTCCCGGCGGCCGAGTCGTATTCCATCCGGGCGGAATCGAGCCGGTTTTCCGGGTCGGGCATCGGCTGGAACCGGACCTTCTTAAAGCCGGGGGCGGCCTGGTTGAGGCCGCACATATACCGATACATCCACTCGACAATCGAGCCGTAGGCGTAGTGGTTAAGAGAGTTCATGCCGGTCGAGCTGATATGCCCGTCGGGGTTAATCGAATTCCAGCGCTCCCAGACGGTGGTGGCCCCCATCTTGACTTCGTAGAGCCAGCTGGGGTAGTCGGTTTTTAAAAGGAGCGAGTAGGCGTCCATCAGGCCGCCGTGGCTGGAAAGGGCCGGGCAGAGGTAGGGGGTGCCGACAAAGCCGGTTGTCAGGCTGACCCGGGGCGGGTAGGGCTCCTTCATCCCCGCCCGCATCTCCTGGAAGGAGAGTTTGAGCCGCAGCAGGTTTGTGAGGTCCTCCATCTGCCGCCCTTCCATTTCAGGGGGCAGCAGGCCGAAGTAGAGGGCGACGACCCGGGCGGTCT
>DVHA01000171.1 GCA_018712425.1 Candidatus Faecivivens stercoravium
CCTGCATCCGCTGGACGTCCGGACGCTCCTCGCGGTCTTTGAGACCCTCATCCGGAGCGGCGCGACGGTCATCGTCATCGAGCACGACCTCGACCTTATCCGCAATGCCGACTATATCGTCGATATGGGCCCCGGCGGCGGGGAAGAAGGCGGGCGGATTGTCGCCGCCGGCACGCCGGAAGAAGTGCAGGCGGCGAAGGAAAGTGTGACTGGAAGGTTTTTATAATCCATTTTTGTTGTTAGATGTTTATTTCGCTGCCCTTATGGCAGCGACCAAGGTTCCCTTGGATGGACCAGAGACTCTGTCTCTGGACTCTGCCAGGAGGCAAAGCCCCCTGGACCCATTGTTCGCCGCGGCGTGAGAAGCCCGTTCCTCACGCGTGAGACCGGCCGTGGGAGGCCGGTCTTCGGAAGGGTGTTGGTCGCTGGAAAGTTATAATTGCGCGGTGCGTTCCATTTCCGCGTCTTCACAAAAACCACACACCCGCTCTATTGGATCTCCATATCCCGCTGGTATCCTTTCTCCCGTAACCCAAACGAAAGGAGCCAGAATATGAACATCCAAATCCAATCCGTTTCGATGACCTACCCGGGCGGCAAGGCGGCGCTGCGGGAGGTCTCGCTGTCGCTGGGAAGCCCCTGCCTGATCGGGCTCTTAGGCCCCAACGGCGCCGGGAAATCGACGCTGATGAAGCTGATGACCGCCGCCCTGCTGCCGACCGGCGGGGAAATCCGCATCGACGGCCAGCCGCTTTCGAAGGCGGAAAAAGCCCTCAAGCAAAGACTCGGCTACCTGCCCCAGAGCTTCGGGCTTTACGACGAGCTGCGGGTTTACCAGTTCCTCGACTATATGGCGGCCCTTAAAGGGATTTCCCCCGCCCGGGCGGCGGTCGAGCGGGCGATGGAGGCGGTGAACCTCTCAGACCTCCGGAAAAAGAAAATCCGCACCCTCTCGGGCGGCCAGCGGCAGCGGGTCGGCATCGCCCAGGCGCTTCTCGGGGACCCGGAGCTGCTCATCTTCGACGAGCCGACCGTCGGCCTCGACCCGGAGGAGCGGATCCGGATGCGGAACCTCTTTGCCTCCCTCGCCCGGGAGAAGCTGGTGATCCTCTCGACCCACATCATCGACGACGTCCAGTCGGTCTGCGGACAGCTGGCGGTCATCAACCGGGGGAAAATCCTCTTTTCCGGCAGCCCGGAGGCGCTGACCGCCCGGGCAAGGGGGCATGTCGGCGTCTGGCTGGGGGAGCCGGGCGAAGACTGCCCGCTCACCGTCACCTCCCAGACCCACACGGCGGACGGGGTCCTCTGCCGCGGGGTGGCGGGGGAGCTGCCGGGGTTTGTCCGGCCGGCCGAACCGGCGCTGGAGGACGCCTACATCTGGATGATGCAGGAGGGGAGCGTATGAGCCTTGTGAAACTTTGGCCGGTGGAGTTCGCCCGGCTGTCCCACGCGCCGCTCACCCGGGCGGCGGTGTTTTTAAGTCTGCTCTGCCCGCTTCTCGGCTACACCTTTTTCACCCCCGCCGGGGAGGCCACCGACGCGGCCCTCTACCTCGCAAACCCATTGCTGACGGGGTCTCTCGGGATGGCGTTTCTGTTCGCGGCCCTCACCCTCTCGGCCTGCGGCCGGGAGCGGAAGAGCGGGATTGAACCGCTGGTAGCGGGGATTGCCTCCCCTTTTTCCCTCTATTTTGCGAAGGTGGCGTCGCTGTTGACGGCGGCTGTCCTGACAGCGGTGGCTGCAACCATCCTCTACCTTCCGTCCACCGCTCTGCTTTTAGGGGGGCGGTTTCAGATTGCCGAATACCTCACGTTCGCTGGGGTGTTCCTGCTGCCGATGCCGGTGATCGCGGTGCTGTTCGGGGCGGGGCTCTACCAGCTGCTTAGGCGGTTCGACCTGGGGTTTCTGCTGTTCGCGGCCTTCATGATCCTGATGGTCGTTTTTTGGAGCCGGGGAAGCTATCTGGGGCTGTGGATGGACCTCGGCTCCACCGGCGTGTCGGACACCCTCGGCAACGCCAGCATCTACCGGATGGCGGGGTACGGCCGTATCCTCTGGCTGTTGCTGGCGGCGGCCTTCTGGGCGCTGTCGGCTCTTTTTACCCGGGTGTACGGGAAAAACGGCTGGCGGTCGCTCCTTTTAAACCTCCGGCGGGCCTATCTCCCGCTGGCCGCCGGGATTATGGCGGGGGCCGGGGCGGTGATGGCGGTCTTCCAGCCCTATATGGACCATGAGCAGCCGCTGTCGCTGGACGAGTCGGGGGCAATTTCCACCGGCGGCGGGATGAGCGTCTATGTGGGGGAGGAGGCGGAGACGGTCTCCCTCCCGGTCTCGTCGGCGGAACTGGACCTGGACTTCGATACCGGGGCGGGGACGCTCCGGGGGACCGTCCGCTACCGGATGACGGTGCCCGAGGCGGGCAGTTATACGCTGGAAGTGGCCACCGGCTGCGAGGTGGAGTCGGTGACGGTAGGCGGCGAGCCGGTTCCCTTTACCGACCTTAAAAACGACTACTTTGTCCTGATGAAGGACATCGTCGCCCAGCTGCCGGCGGGGGAGCTGGAGGTGGAAATCGCCTACCGCTACCATCCGCAGGTGGCGGCGGGGAGCGAAATTCTCAGCCTCTACCACGAGATCACGCCGGAGTATATCTGCCTCGGCGGGGCCAGCCTCGCCCCGCGGTTTACCGACGCGGCCGAGGCGGAAGGCTGCCGCTATACGGCAGAGGTTTCCCTCCCGGCGGATATGGAACTCATTTCCAGCGGCGAGACGGCCGAAAAGCTGGAAGACGACGGGGATACCGCCCACTGGCTGGCCGAAGGGGAAGGGTACAGCGTCAGCCTTTTCGCCGGGGACTATGTCCGGATGCAGATCCCGGACACCGGGTTCCCGGTCTACTTCTGCTACAGCCGGGCGTATGAGGAGGAATTCGCCGGGATGGACCTTAAAAACCTCCTGTCGGCGGTGGTGAACTACTGCACCGCGCAGTATGGGGCCCTCCCTTATACCGAGGACTACCCGCTGTTGATCGTCATGACGAGCGCCCACATGATGGGCGGCGGGGCCAGCGGGAATTTAAGCTATATGGGCGAGACCTTCTTTACTTCCGGCAACCTCCAGAACCCCGACAAGGGGGCAACTGCCGCCGAGGTCATCGCCCACGAGATCATCCACCAGTGGTGGGGGATCGGGCAGGTGGTGGCCGACCCGGAGAACAGCGACTGGAGCTCGGAGGCGCTCACCTGTTACGCCACCTACCGGCTGATGGAGACGCTTTACGGGGAAGAATATGCAAAGAAGAACTATGTGGAGGTCTGGGAAGCGAAGTACAGCCAGATGCGGGAGAATTTCTATATCCGGAACCCCCAGTACCTGGAGATGCTGCCGGAAACCCAGCGGGCCAGCCTGGACGCAATGGTCTTTGACGCGAACACCTACGCCAAAGGGCCTTTGCAGGTCCTAAAGGCCGAGGAACGGATCGGGCGGGAGGCGCTGGACGAGGCGCTGCGGAAACTCTTCACCGGCGGCGGGACCGAGATGCCGCCCTATATCACCTGGCAGGACTTTCTGGACGCCTGCGGGCTAACGGAAGCAGACCTTTCGCTGGAAGGAGGAGCGCAGAATGGGTAAGATATTCGGGTATGAGCTGCGGCGGCTCCTCGGCAACAAGTTTTCGGCGGGGCTCGCTGTTTTGACCCTCGCCTACAGCTACTGGGTGATGAACGAGGAGGTGATCCTGGGCATTGCCAACACCGCCCCCTTCTCCCCCTGGAGCTTTGGGGTGTACCTCGGGCGGGTGATGCCAGTATTGTCGGCGGCGCTTTTGTTCCTCCTCTCCTTTTACCATTCCCCCGAGGCGGAGCGGGTGCGGCCGCTCTTCGACGCGGCGATGACCGCCCCCGGGGCCTACCGGGCC
>DVHA01000172.1 GCA_018712425.1 Candidatus Faecivivens stercoravium
AGCGGGAGACACGGCTGCGTCAAACAGCGGGACCAGGGCCCGCGAGGGTCCTGGTCCGTCCAGGCGAAGCTTGGTCCCATCCAAGGGGAACCCTTGGTCGCTGCCTTAAGGGCAGCGAAATAAACATTCAATGCTTCAAATATTGTATTGTTCATTTTATAAAAACAAAAGAACCGCCCGGCAGTTAGTCTCGAAAAACTGCCGGGCGGTATCTATTTTTGGATTTTATCTCAAAGGTATCCGGTATGAGCCCCGGAAGCCTTTTCAGCGATCAGCAGGGGAGGGATTAGTACATCCCGCCCATGCCGCCGTTTGCAGGAGCCGCGGCGGGTTCGGGTTCCTTGATGTCGGCGACGAGGCTCTCGGTGGTGAGGACCATCGCGGCGACCGAAGCGGCGTTCTGCAGGGCGCTTCTGGTGACCTTGGTCGGGTCGACGATGCCGGCGCTCAGCATATCGCAGTACTCTTCCTTGTAGGCATCAAAGCCGTAGCCGACCTTGCCGGAGGAGAGGATCTTGTCAATGATGACGCTGCCTTCGAGGCCGGAGTTCTGGGCGATCTGGCGGACAGGTTCCTCCAGCGCCTTGTAGACGATGCTCATGCCGGTCTTTTCATCGCCGGTAGCGGTCTCCATCAGTTCCTTGACAGCGGGCATCGCGTTGATCAGCGCGGTGCCGCCGCCGGCGACGATGCCTTCCTCGACAGCCGCCTTGGTAGCCGCCAGCGCGTCCTCGATGCGGAGCTTCTTCTCCTTCATCTCAACCTCGGTCGCAGCGCCGACCTTGATGACGGCGACGCCGCCGGCCAGCTTCGCCAGCCGTTCCTGGAGCTTTTCCTTGTCAAATTCGGAAGTGGTGGTCTCCAGCTGGGCGCGGATCTGATGGACCCTCGCCTGGATGTCTTCCTTCGCGCCGGCGCCGTCGACGATGGTGGTGGTCTCCTTCTTGACGACAACCTGTCTTGCGCGGCCGAGCATATCGATGGTAGCGTCCTTCAGCTCGATGCCGACGTCGGAGGTGATGACCTGGCCGCCGGTCAGGACGGCGATATCCTGGAGCATCTCTTTGCGGCGGTCGCCGAAGCCGGGGGCCTTGACCGCGACGACGTTGAAGACGCCGCGCAGCTTGTTGAGGATCAGGGTGGTCAGCGCCTCGCCCTCGATGTCCTCAGCGATAATCAGCAGCTTCTGGCTGGACTGGACAATCTGTTCCAGCAGCGGGAGGACGTCCTGGATATTACTAATCTTCTTATCGGTGATCATGATCAGCGGGTCGTCCAGCACCGCTTCCATCTTATCGGTGTCGGTCGCCATGTAGGGGCTTAAATACCCGCGGTCAAACTGCATCCCTTCGACCACTTCCGAGTAGGTCTCGGCGGTCTTGGATTCCTCGATGGTGATGACGCCGTCGGTGGAAACCTTTTCCATCGCGTCGGCAATCAGCTTGCCGGTCTCTTCGCTGCCGGAGGAGATGGTGGCGACTCTCGCGATGTCGGCAGAGCCTTCTACGCTCTTGGAGTTGGCGATAACCGCGTTCACAGCCGCGTCGACCGCCTTCGCGATGCCCTTCTTGACGACCATCGGGTTGGCGCCGGCCGCGACGTTCTTCATCCCTTCGCGGACGAGGGCCTGGGCCAGCAGGGTCGCGGTGGTGGTGCCGTCGCCGGCCGCGTCATTGGTCTTAGTCGCGACTTCCTTGACCAGCTGGGCGCCCATGTTTTCAAAGGCGTCTTCCAGTTCGATTTCCTTAGCGATGGTGACGCCGTCGTTGGTGATCAGCGGAGCGCCGTATTTCTTATCAAGGACGACGTTTCTGCCCTTCGGGCCGAGGGTGATCTTAACGGTATTGGCCAGCTTATCGACACCGGCCTGCAAAGCTTTTCTCGCGTCTTCGCCATATACAATCTGTTTTGCCATAGTGCATAACCTCTCTTTGCGTGATTTTCAAAAACTCCCGGAAGGGGACTCTGTCTTTCTTGCAGCGTTTTCCATCCAAAAAGCTTGCTTTTTGGATGATTCAGATGGTTTACTCGACGACTGCCAGGACTTCCGACTGGTGGACGATGGTATATTCCTCGCCGTCCAGCTTGACCTTGCTGCCGGCGTACTGGCCGACCAGCACCTTGTCGCCGACCTTCAGCTCCATCTTGACCTCATGGCCGTCGACCATGCCGCCCTCGCCGACCGCGATGACTTCCGCCACCGAAGGCTTTTCCTTTGCGGAACCCGCCAGGATGATGCCGCCCTTGCTGACTTCCTCAGCCTCGGTCATCTTGATCACAACTCTGTCTGCTAACGGTCTGATCGTCATATGAATTCCTCCCATGTAAACATATATCGTTTGAATTTGCTGTTTTGGTGTTAGCACTCTTTCTTGTGGAGTGCTAACAACTTATATTTTACCCGGTTTTCCAGAAAAATCAAGGGGGTTTCTGCGTCTTTGGGAAAAGATTGTCTGTCTGCCTAAATATAAATTTTAGATTCTTATATTTTTATATCTTTTGTATAGCACCTCGTCACTTTTTAGACATATTTTTCCCTTTTCCCGGCCATTTTCCATCCCAAAACTTTCCCGCCCCCTCATTTTCGCCCGCCCCAGGAAAATCTATACCGCTTCCCCACAGAAATCCATTTTTGTCTTTGTAGTATTAATTGTTTGTTTCGCTGCCCTTAAGGCAGCGACCAAGGGTTCCCCTTGGATGGGACCAAGTTTCACTTGGATGGACCAGGACCCTCGCGGGCCCTGGACCCGCTGTCCGACGCGGCGTGGGATGCCCGTACCTATCGCGGGAGACCGGCCGTGGGAGGCCGGTCTTCGAAAGCCGAACGGTCGCTCGATGGGCTTCAATAGCAATATGACAAAAATGAATTACCGTTCTCCTTCCGACCCCTGCAATTGCTTTTTCCCCCTCTTTGCGGTATAATAAAGGCAAGAAATCCCCATCAGAAAGGATGATTCCCAATGGCTGAAAGAGAATACGTCATCTCGACCGAAACCACCTGCGATATGCCGAAAAGCTACTACGCCGAAAACGGCATCAACCTCCTTGGCCTCACCTACACGATCGGCGGAAAAGACTACGACAGCGCCGCCGGCGACAGCCTCTCCTCCGCGGAATTCTACCAGATGATCCGGGAGGGCGCGATGCCCAAAACCTCCCAGGTCTCGATCGAGAAGGCCGCCCAGAGCTTTGAGAAGCTCGTCCGGCAGGGGAAGGATATCTTCCACCTTGCCTTCTCTTCCGGCCTCTCCGGTACCTTCCAGAGCCTCTCGATTGCCGCGAAAGAAGTGATGGACCACAACCCCGGCAGCAAAATCGTCGTCGTCGACTCCCTCGCCGCCTCGATGGGGCAGGGGCTGATGTTAAACTACGCGGTACAGCTGAAAAAGGAGGGGAAGTCCCTCGACGAGCTGGCTGCCATCATCACCCGCGACCGGCTGAAATTCGTCCACAACTTCACCGTCAACGACCTCTTCCACCTCCACCGGGGCGGGCGGGTCTCCAAGATGACGGCGGTGGTGGGTTCTGCCCTCGGCATCAAGCCGCTCCTGCACGTCGACGATAATGGCCACCTGATCAATGTCGGCAAGACCCGCGGCCGCAAGCAGGCCCTCGGCTGGCTGGTCGACAAGATGGCCGAGCGGATCGGGGATAACCGGAACGACTGGGTCTATATCTCCCATTCAGCCTGCAAAGAAGATGCCGAATATGTCGCGGGGCTGGTGCGTGACCGTTTCCATATCGACAACATCCTCATTGGCGATATCGGCCAGGTCATCGGCTCCCACACCGGCATCGGCACCGTCGCCCTCTTTTTTATCGGCGACAGCCGGGAGATCTGACCAGCGGGCGCATCTGCCCCTTCTGCCGCTGCCCCATCCCCGGCTTTTTAATACGGCCTAAAGCGGCAATCCCCGCGCCGGACATTTCCAGCGCGGGGATTGCTGTATAGAATCAGGGGTTTAAATGCCGGATGACATACCCTTCCCGGACGCCCGCCTGCAGGACCGTCAGTTCCGGCGCGTAAAGCCGGCCGCAGATGGCGGACAGGACCGCGAGGCCGGTAACCAGCGTCTCCTTCCGGCCCGGCTCCTGCCTTTGGATAAGGGCCCGCCCCTCTTCCGAGCGGAAATAGCGGATCCCCCGGTTCAGGTCCTCCAGACGGAGGATGGTCCGGCCGGGGCTGTCGGGGCGGGAAGTGGGTAAGCGGAGGGTGTCAAACAGCCGGACGACCGCTTTAACCGTCCCGCCCATCGCGAAAAAGGCGGGCGGGGAAGCAGGGGCGATCAGGCGGACGGTGGAAAGGGCTTCCATCTGGCCGACGGTGAACGCTTTGACCGCTTGCAGCTCGGCATCGGTGGGGGAAGTCCCGTCCCCGGAGACAAACTGCCGCTTCAGTTTCAGGCAGCCGATCGGAAAGGAGCCGAAGTCCTGAAGGCCCGTCTCCGACCGGCTGGTAAAGCCTAAAAGCTGGCCGCTGCCGCCGCCGAGGTCGAGGCCGACGCCGCTCTCCGGGAAACGGGGGCCGCCCGATGCCTCCAGCCAGCCCATCTCCTGGAGCATCCCGGCAAAGTCGCACTGGGCCTCCTCCTCGCCGGATAAGAGGGAAAGGGAAAAGCCATACCGGGCGGCCACCGCCGCTGCGTCCGCGAAGTTTCCGACGCCCCGGAGGGAAGCCGTCGCAAAGGCAGCGGCGGTTTTCACCCCTTTTCCCGCGAAAAAGGCGCGGATCTGTCCCAGCGCGTCTGACAAAACTGAAAGCCCTTCTTCAGTCATCCGGCCGGCCTCCACATAGCGGATCAGGCCGGCGTGGACGGTGAGGCTGTCCTTCAGTGAAAAACAGCGATAGCTTTCCTTCTCCCCGTCCCAGCGGAAGACAACCCCCAAAACGGTGTTGGAACCGGCGTCAATGACCCCGACCGGTAAATGCCCCATCGAAAAAACCTCCTTCAGATTCATGTTACCGGAACCGGATGGAACAGCCAAAGCTGTCCTTCCCGCCATTTTCCCCCTTAATATCCGCCTCGTCTGCCTGCAGCAGGCGGTAAAGGCGGAGGGTTTCCCCCGGCAGCGTTTCCCGGCTGAACAGCACCTGCACCTCTGCCGGTTCCCGGGCGGCCATTTCCGCCGGCAGCAGGTCCATCGCCATATCGAGGTAGCGGGCGTTGTCCACATGGCCGTTGCCGTCGATGTCCGAATAGACGGCGGTACGGTCCCCGGCGTATTCTGCCCCGCCTTCGCCCGGTTTAAGCCGCAGGCGTTTAAATTCCGGCGCGCCGCAGTCTTCTTCCGGCATCGGCAGCAGCCTCCCCGGCAGCGCGTCCATAAACGCCTGCGGCCGCATGATCGCCCGGGTGAAGGGGTTGACCATGGCCCAGCCGGAACGCGCTTCGCAGAGCAGTTCCCCCGTCCCGCTCCAGACCTGGAAGTTGCGGAGGAACTGCGCCCGCTGGACTTCGTGCTCCCAGGTGGAGAGCCGGAGGATTTCCCCTTCCAGCGGCATCCGGCGGATACCCACCGCCATCCGGGAGATCAGGAAGACCATCTGGTGTTCCAGCAGAAACCGGGTGTCCATCCCCCGGAAAGCGAAGGCGCTGACCGCCAGGTCGCTGAAAAGCCGGAACAGCTCGGACAGTTTCAGCCGGTGGCTGAAATCACACTGGCAGAACCGCACCGCCGTCTCTTCCTGATAGAAGCTGGAGTCGGTGCGGTTGCCGATCGGTTTGAAATCCATCGTTTCCTCCTGTGCTGACTGCATGAAGCAGCATAAATTAAACGAAATCAAAAATGGTTTTGGCAGCCTGTCCATTATCGGCCCGACGGGCCGTAACCGGTGATAGCGGCCGCGGTTTCCCTGTCGAAAACCAGCGTCGGGAGCAGCCGCAGGGAAGGCTTCGCGCCCTTTTTCCCCTCGACGAGGATCAGCCAGGGCTCGGAAGAGCCGTCCTTTGCGACCGCCTGGACCCGCTTGGGTTCAATCCGGTGGGCCCGCATCGAACAGATGAGGTCGGCGAGCCGTTCCGGCCGCTGGCAGATACACAGCCGCCCGCCGGTTCTAAGGAGCTTCCCGGCAGCGGCGCAGACCCCGTCCAGCGTGCAGGCAAGCTCATGGCGGGCGATCTGGTGGGGCGCTTCGGCCGAGAGGATGCCGCCGCCCGCCGCTTTGTAGGGCGGGTTGCAGGTGACAAGGTCGAAAGCGTCAAAGGGGAGCTTCCCTTTTAAGTCATTTAAATCGGCTTCCAGCGGGCGGAGGATGCCGGCAAAGTCCTCCCCCTTCTCCTCCGAATACCGGAGGGAGGCTTCAAACTGGCGGATGGCGGCGGGCTGGATGTCGACCCCCCAGACGGCCCGGGGGCGCCGGTTTTTGTACAGCAGGAAGGCGATAATCCCGCAGCCGGTGCCGAGGTCGGCGGCCGCATCCCCCCGCCGGAGGGCTTCCCCGGCGAAGCGGGCCAGCAGGAAGGCATCGCTCCCGAAGGTATGGGCGGAGGAGACCGCGAGATAGAGGGTATCCCCCAGCTGTTCCATCCGAAAAGGGGCGGTAATGGCGGGCATGGCGGCCCTCCTTTCCTTGGTTCTGCCCTTTATTATACCACACCGTGGGACGGGCCGCAATCCGGTTTTCGGTAGATGGGAGGTTTTTTCGAGGGAAGGGCTTGCGCAGCAGAGAAAAATGTGGTATAATATTTCCTGTTATTTGAAGTTTAGTTGTCGGTATGATGGAATTGGCAGACGTGGCGGACTCAAAATCCGCTGGTAGCGATACCGTGCGGGTTCAAGTCCCGCTACCGGCACCAACTTTAACCGGGCTTTCCATTTTGGAGGGCCCGGTTTTTCCATGGAGGTTTTGCGGATGGGACTGCGGCACAGAGGAACGGTGCAGCTGGAAACCGAACGACTGATACTGCGGCGGTTTTTGCCGGGGGATATGGAAGAAATTTATAACAACTGCTGGCGGGATTACGAGGTCTGGCGGTGGACCAGCTACGACCCGATGCCGACCATCCGGGAGGTGCAGACGGCGGCCGGGCTGTTTACGCCCCGATGGTTTGCGGCCTATGGGCAGCCAGACCGGTACAGCTGGGCCATCCAGCTGAAAAACGGGCCGGTCATCGGGCGGATTTCCGGCATGCACCCGGATGACCATGTGTCTCAGGTGGAACTGGCCTATGAACTGGGGCGGGCCTGGTGGAACCGGGGATACGCCACCGAGGCCGCCGGTGCGATAATCCGCTTCTTCCTCACCGAAGTGGGGTTCAACCGGGTGTTTGCCTGCCACGCGCCGGAAAACCCGGCTTCCGGACGGGTAATGCAGAAATGCGGGATGCGGTACGAAGGGATGCTGCGGCAGGCTTTCCGGTGCAACAGCGGCCTGTATGATATGGTGATCTGCGGGATACTGGCAGAAGACCTCCCGATACAGGGAAATGAATCCTTTGTTTAAACCGGTATATCTCATCCAGTCAGAGGCTTAATCAAAATCAATTCAGTCGGCTGCTCAAATCCGGGTAAGGTTAGAATCAGGCTGCCGGTGTCCCGGTAGCCCAGCTTCCGGTAAAAGTGCTGCGCCCCCTCATCCGCCTGGGTCGAGGTCATCGCCGCCCGGCAGCCCGCTTTCCGGAGGGAATCCTCCCAGAGGGCCATGGCCGCCCTTCCGGCCCCTTCCCCCCGGCAGCTTTCGTGGAGCCAGATGAGGTTTAAAAAGGGGATTTCGTCCCAGAAATACCCCCAGCGCAGCAGCCCTGCCTTTTCCTCCCCGCCGCAGATCCAGAGGGCCCGGCCGGTTTCGGTGAGCTCCCGGAACCGCTCCCGGGGCAGGTGGTGGTCCCAAAAGAGCCACCGGGCTTCTTCGCCCGGAACAGCGGGTCGGAGGGTTATCTTCCGCATCCTGCATCCTCCTCATCCAGTGATTTGACCAGTTCTGCCAGTTCTTCCCGGGTCAGGAGGGTGTTGAGGACCGGCAGAAGCCCTTTAGCGGTCAGCCGCTCGGGGAGGCCCATTTTCTTTAAGAGCGCCGCCCGTTTATAACCCGACCGTTCGCCCCCCGAAAGGCCGAGGGAGAAAAGGTCGGCTTTGGTGATCGGGTCAGCAGGGGCCGGCGGGGAAACACCGTCCAAAACCCCCGCCTTCCGGAAAATCTCGTAGAGGTCGGCGACGGAAAAGCCCTCGACCCCCAGTTTCCCTTCTTTGGAGGGGGCAGCCTTGCGGCGCTCCTTGCCGAAGACGTCGGGGATATAGAGGTTCACAACCTGCCTCGCGTCGGGGATGGCCGAGCGGATATAGTTCCGGATCATAAACCCCGCCCGGTCGGAGTCGGTGAGGATGATGATGCCGGTCTTTTCGGCCAGCGCCCGCAGCATCGACAGCCGCTCCTGATCCCGGAAGATGCCGAAGCCGCCGGTTTCGATCACCGTCCCGTCGATCAGCTCCTGGAGCCGCAGCCGGTCGTATTTGCCTTCGACGACGACCGGCAGGCGCAGTTTGATTTTTTCCTGCATGGTGTTTCATCCTTTCGACCGGAGGGTGAGGATTTTGAAAACCGCTTCCTCCAGGAGGGTCTTGTCTTCGCCGCCGCCCGATTTCATCGCGGTTTCGGTGTCGGTGAGCACCTCCACCGCCGCCCGCAGCGACCGCATCGAATAGCGGGGGGCGTCCTGGATCGCGTTTTTGACCAGGAACGCCCGGCCGCCGTAAGAGTAGAGGGCGAGGATGTCCTCCATCCCTTTGCCGGCATTTAAGGCGGCCTTTGCCCGGTAGAGGTCGAGGACCGAGGAGGAGAGGACCGAGAGGATCCGCATCGGCTCTTCCCGTTCGGCGAAGAGGTCCTGCAAAATCTGGAAGGCGGTCTCCGGCCGGGAACCGAACAGCGCCCGGGTCAGGTCAAAAACGGTCGATTCAAGGGTCTTGTGGGTAATCAGTTCAATATCGGCTTTGGTGATCTCCCCCTGCCCTTTGTAGGCGATCAGCTTGTCCGCCTCCTGCAGCAGCGTCTCCATCCCCGAGCCGCAGCGGTCGACCAGAAAGCCGGCGAAGGCGGGGCTAATTTCGCAGCTGGCCTTCTGGAACTTCTGGCGGAGGATTTTACTGAGCTCACCCCGAGTCTTGGGGTTGATCTCAGCGACCACCCCCACCTTTTCGATCTTCTCCATCAGCTTTTTGACCTTCGCGCTCTTTTT
>DVHA01000173.1 GCA_018712425.1 Candidatus Faecivivens stercoravium
TCGATCCTCGCCTGCGGCGCGGGGGCGGTCAGCAAGGTGGTCCGCCCCGGCAGAATCGACCGGGTCTATAATTTTAAGTACCCCTACGAATATATCGGGCAGTTTTCGGATATTCTGGAAAGAAAGGGGGAGCTGGAAGGGATGCTTTCGGCCCTCCCGGCGGGAGAGTGAAAGGAGAAAGCCATGCAGAAGAGCAAGATCTTTAAACCCCATGTCGACGCCTATGCGGTAAACGACCTCGCCCGCACCGACCCCCAGAAGCTCATCGACCTCTCGGAAGAGCGCTACCGCTCCCAGATTTCCGAGCTGGCGGAGGATTTTGCCGCCCATTTCCCCCAGTCCCGGATTATCCTCCTCTCCGGCCCCACCAGCGCCGGCAAGACGACCACCTCCCACAACCTCGACACCGAACTCGAAAAGCGGGGGATTGCGACCTTCGCCCTCTCGCTGGACGATTTCTTCTTCGACCGGGATAAAGCGCCCCTCCTGCCCGACGGGACCCGGGACTTCGAGACCCCGGCCCTCATCGACATCGAGACGCTGGAAGGCTGCCTCACGGAACTGTTCCGGGAGGGGCATGCCGATTTCCCGATCTTCGACTTCAAGGTGGGCCGCCGGAGCGAGCAGACCTTCCACTATGAGTACGACGACCACACCGCCATCATCATCGAGGGCCTCCACGCCTTAAACCCGATGATTGCCGGGCGGCCCTTCTTCCGGGACGCCAAAAAGCTCTATATCTCCATCCGGGCGGAGTTTTACGAAGGGGTCCGGCGGGTGCTCTCGACCCGGGAGCTGCGGTTTATCCGCCGGATTATTCGGGATGAGCACTTCCGGGGGAGCCCGCCCCTCAGCACGATGGCGATGTGGAAAAACGTCGTCGACGGGGAGGAAAAGTATATCCGCCCCTTCCGGGTGGACGCCGATAAATGGATTGACTCCCTCCACCTCTACGAGCCCGCCCTCTACCGGCCGATTGCCGAGAAGCTCTTGACCCCCTGCCTCTCCGACCCCCAGTACGGGCGGCAGGCCGCCGACCTGCTGGAACGGCTCTCCCATTTTGAGCCGCTGCCGCCGGTCAAGATCCCGCGGGATTCGCTGATGCGGGAGTTTTTGGAGGATTTCTGAAAACTGTTCGCAGGATATTCAGAATAAAAGTTCTCTCTATTTTTATTATACGTCCAATTTTGTCTTTTGGCAAGGGATTTGCAAACATCTTTTTCTATCTTGCCGCTTTTCATCATTTCACACAAAAAGCGGCGGGTAAACCCGGGCGAATGATATTTTGCGGAAACGTAAAAATCGGCGCTGGCGTTAAAATTACGAAGAAACGTGCGAAGAATGAAAAGTTTTACGCGATTTTTTTCAAAAAAATCGCGGGAGTGGAGAGGGCAGAGCCCTTTCCCAGGCACTCACCTTCCGTACTGCCGAAGTTGTCCACGGCTGTACTGCCCAAAATGAAGGGTGCGCAGCACCCAAAAAATACTCAAAAAAGACTTTTTCGACAACCTGAAAGGCCGCTTGCGGCCCACCTTCACTCTTCACCCTTCACTGCCGCGAAGCGGCAATTCCCCCGCCCGCCGGGCGGATTTCGCCTCAAAAACCGACTTCCTGTAAGCAAATTCTTAAATTTTTGATTATCCCTTGCGCGGCGGGGCCCGATGGATTATAATACTATTGTGGTATTTCCCGCAGCGGCGGGAAATGGAATACCGGAAAGGAAGATTTGTATGGGATTTCTGGAAGAACTGCTGGTGTCCGCCAAGAACGTGGTTGACAAAGCCGGCAAACAGACCGACAAGGTCGTCGAAGTATCCAAGTTAAAATACCAGAGCATCCAGCTGCAAAACGAGCTTTCGCACCTCTATGAACAGCTGGGCGTCGCGGTCTACGCCAAAATGACCGAGGAGTATGACAACGGGGACCTCCTCGCCTCCCTGGCCGACGAGATCACCGAAGTCCGGGCGGCTTTAAAGGTCGTCGAGGAGAAGATCAGCGAACAGCGCAACGAGCAGATCTGCTCTGTATGTGGCGCCAAATCCTCCCGCGACGCGAAGTTCTGCCCCAACTGCGGCGCAAAGTTCGGCAAGGAAGAGCCGGAAGAGCCCGTCCCCGCCGAGGAAGAAGCCTGCTGCTGCGGCTGCGGCGAAACGGAATGCGCGTCTGAGGCGGAAGCGGAGTCCTGCGCCGAAGAAAAGCCGGAAGGGGAATGCGGCTGCGGCTGCGAAGAAACTGCCCCTGAAGCGGATGAAAACGCCCAGAAGGACGAAAAAACCGAGGGTTAATCGGTTTTAGCCGGAAGCGGACTGCTCTTCCTGCGGATGCGCGGGAAGGGCAGTTTTGCGGACAGAATCAATTGGCGGCGTTTAAGATGTATCGGAAGGCGTCCCGGGCCCTCTTTTGCCGGAGGGACCGGCGCGCGGCGTTTTCAGGTACACCCCAGCCGCAAACCACAAAGGGAGTGAAGCTCTTTGCAAGACACCCGGAGAAAGGTCTCCCAGGGACAGAACCTCCTGCGCGGCGCGACCGTGCTCGGCGCGTCAATGATCATCGTCAAGCTGTTCGGCGCGCTCTTCAAAATCCCGCTGGGCAATATCCTGGACGGGGACGGGATGGGGTATTTCTCCACCTCTTATTCGATTTTCACGATGATCTACTCCTTCTCGACCGCCGGGCTCCCGGCCGCCATCGCCAAGATGGTCGCCGAGCAGTCGGTGCGGGGAAGGGCCCGGGATATCCGCAAGCTCCACCAGCTGTCGGTAAAGCTCTTTCTGATCCTCGGGATTGCCGGGACGGTACTGATCCTCCTCTTCAGCCGGCTTTATGTAAACCTCGCCAGCAACGAAGGGGCCTGGCTCTCGGTCATCGCGATCGCGCCGGCCGTCTTTTTCGGCTGCATGACCAGCGCCTACCGCGGCTACTACGAGGGGATGCGCAACATGTCCCCGACCGCCGTATCCCAAGTAGTCGAGGTGGTCGTCAAACTGCTGGTGGGCCTGGCGCTGGCGCTCATCGCCGTCCGGGTCGGCGAGGCCCAGTATGCCGCCGGCGGGACGGTCTTCGGGCAGGTTTGCGCCACCCAGCTGGAGGCAAACGCCGTCATCCAGCAGGCCGCCTCCGCCGCCGCCATCCTCGGCGTCACCATTTCGACGATGGCCGGCACCCTCTACCTCCTCTGGAAATACCGGCGGGAGGGGGACGGCCTCTCGGAGGAGGACCTTCGTTATTCCCCCCGGCCGATGCGGGGAAGGGTCTTGATGGTGCGGCTGGTGACCATCGCGGTGCCGATCTCGATCGGCTCGATCGTCATGAACGTCGCCCAGGCGGTCGACACCGTCACGATCATCAACTGTTTGCAGTTTGCCTTCGACCACTTTTCCGATACGATGGCAAAGATTTTTGACGGGATCATCTCCCCCGAGATGATCGCCGCCGGCTCGGCCGCCAACTTTATCTACGGCTCCTATTCGGGCTACGCCCTCTCGATCTTCAACCTCGTGCCCTCCTTCTGCAACATCTTCGGCAAGTCGGCGCTCCCGAACGTCACCGCCTGCTGGAGCGCGGGGGACCGGGAGGGGACGAGAATCAACATCGAGTCGGTCATCCGGATGACCAGTTTAATTGCCATCCCCGCCAGCTTCGGCATCTTCTTTATGGCCGAGCCGATCCTGTCGCTCCTCTACCCGGCGAAGGAGGCGGAGGTGGCGGTCGCCTCCCAGGTGCTCTCCTGGCAGGGGATCTCGCTGATCTTTTTGGGGCTGACCGTCCCGCTGTTCGCGGTGCTGCAGGGGCTCGGCCACGCCGGCAAGCCGCCGAAGTATATGCTGGTGGGGATGCTTGTCAAGTTTGTCGTCAACCTTGTCACCATCTGCATCCCCTTTATCAACGTCAACGGCGCCGCCCTTGGCACCGGCAGCTGCTACGCGATCATCCTCTTCCTCTCCCTCCGGGGGCTGCGGAAGGTGACGGGGCTGCAGATCAGCTTCTGGAAGCTGACCGGCAAGCAGCTGATCTGCGGGCTGGCCTGCGGGCTGACCGCCTGGGGGAGCTATACCCTCCTGTCGGGGGTCACCTCTTCCCACATTATCACCCTTGTAGCCATCGCGCTGGCGGCGGTTGTTTACGCCGTCCTGCTGCTTCTTCTGCGGGCAATCAGCCGGGAAGACGTGGAAATGCTGCCGAAAGGCAAAAAAATTGCGAAAATGCTTGCAAAATACAAACTTATCGGGTAAAATAGATGCGTACGTCTCTGGCGGCGGGGATTCCCGCCGCCAGAGACTGCCGAAAAACAGGTTTTCCGGCAGGATGAGGACGGGGGTGAGAAACGATGGATTTTCCACAGAAAAGCGCCTATACTTTTGATGACCTGCGGCGGCTGGTCGCCTGCCTGCGGGCGCCGGACGGCTGCCCCTGGGACCGGGAGCAGACCCACGGGAGCATCCGCCGGGATTTCATCGAGGAAACCTACGAGGCGGTCGAGGCGATCGACCGGGACGACCCGGCGCTCCTTTGTGAGGAGCTGGGGGATGTCCTCTTCCAGGTGGCCTTCCACACCCGCATCGAGGAAGAGCGCGGGCGCTTTACGATGGAGGATGTCCTCACCGGCATCACCCGCAAGATGCTCATCCGCCACCCCCACGTCTTCGGCGGGACCGAAGTCTCCGGCACCGGCGAGGTGCTCCGCAACTGGGAGTCGATTAAAAACGCCGTCAAAGGGGTCGGGAGCAAGACCGAGACCCTCCGGCTGGTCCCCGAGACCTTCCCGGCGCTGATGCGGGCGGACAAGCTGCTCAAAAGGGCCGACCAGGCGGGCGCTGACGGCACCGCTGCGGTAGCCGCCTCCCTCCCCGGGGTCTACGAGGATTTCCTCGCGGCCGGCAGCGGGGCGGAGGGGGAAAAGGCCCTCGGGAAGCTCCTCCTGGCCGTCACCGCCGCCGCCAGGGAAAAGGGGCTGGACGCCGAGATGTCGCTCCTCGCCGCCTGCAAGGCCCTTACCGAGGACTTTGCAGAGGCAGAGGAAAACACCCGCGAAGCACCCGAAACGCTGCCTGAAGCCTTCAGAGAGGCTATCGGGCGGTAAGAGAGACAAACAGGAAAGTGAAGGGCAGTTCGCTGCCTGAAATTGCCGGAAAAACGTGAGATTCGGCGCTGGCGCTGCCGTATTCGCAAAACGGGCGGCCATCAGAAGTTTAGGATCGCCCCCTTTTTAAATGGGCTCAGGTTTTGCTTTGCAAAACCGGACGAATTACAAGTAATTCGTCGCGAACGTGGAGAGGGCAGAGCCCTTTCCCAGGCGCTCACCTAAAGTACTTCCGAAGCTGGCCACAGCTAATGCGCCTATAACAAAGCGTGCGCAGCACACAAAAAATCGTTAAAAAACTTTTTCGGCAACAAAAACCACGGAAATCCGAGGGGGAAACCCCGGATTGAAATAGAATTTGGAGGAACATAAAAATGACGAAAACCGAACTGATCAATGAAGTTGCAAATAAAACCGGCCTGACCAAGAAGGACGCCGAAAAGGCTGTCTCCGCCGTCATCGAGAGCATCACCGACGCGATGTCGATGGGCGATAAGGTCCAGCTGGTCGGCTTTGGCACCTTCGAAGTCCGCGACCGTGCCGCCAGAGAGGGCAAAAACCCCGCTACCGGCGAAACCATCTCGATCCCCGCGACCAAAGTCCCGGCTTTCAAGGCCGGCAAGGCACTGAAGGACGCGATTGCGAAGTAATCGTTTTTGATTGCACACGGGCAGGCTTTTTATTAGCCTGCCTTTTCACTTTTTCAGTAGAATCGGAAAGGAAATCAATATGAGACTGGATAAATACCTGAAAGTCAGCCGGATTATCAAGCGCCGGACCGTCGCCAACGAAGCCTGCGACGCCGGCCGGATCCTGGTAAACGGCAAGCCCGCCCGGGCTTCCTACGACGTCAAGGCCGGGGATATCCTCGAGATCGGCGTCGGCAAGCCGATGAAGGTGGAGGTCGTCTCGGTCAACGAGTACGCCACCAAGGAGAACGCGGCGGAGATGTATAAGATCATCGGATAATGGAAGCGGCTGTTTCCGGTTTCCGGAAAAAATTAATCAGCGTAGCTTACCTTAACTTGCCCTTCAGGGGCAAATCAGTTTGTCGAAAAAGTCTTTTTTGAGTATTTTTTGGGTGCTGCGCACGCTTTGTTATCAGTGGCAAAACCGTGGTCAGCTTCGGAAGTACAGAAAATAAGCGCCTGGGAAGGGGCTCTGCCCCTTCCATTCCCGCGATTTTTTGAAAAAAATCGAGTAAAACTTTTAATCCTTCTCACGTTTCTTTGCAGCTTTAACGCCAGCGCCGATTTTTACGTTTCAGCCAAATTTGTTTTTCGACAGTCTCACTTGCCCCTCAGGGGCAAATTTCACCTTTCACTGCCGCGAAAGCGGCAATTTCACTCGTCCGGAGGACGAATTTCACCGGAACGGTTCTGCCGTTCCCTCTTCCCGCATACCTTCCGATGAAAGGATGTGCGCGGGATGGAGAGACAGGAACCACTGCGCCCCCACCGGCTGACGCTGGAAGGGCGGGCGAAACTGACGATCAGCGGGATCGAGCAGGTGGACTGCTTTGACGAGACGGGGGCGGTCCTCTATACGACGATGGGGCGGCTGGAGATCCGGGGCGAAGGGCTCCATATCCTCGAGCTGTCCCAGGACGGCGGGGAACTGTGGATGGAGGGGAAGGTGTCCGCCCTCTACTACACCGACCAGCCGGAAAAAGGGTTCTGGAGGCGGCGGAAATGATCGCGGGGGAGGCGATGCTTTTCCTCTTGTCCTGCCTGATTGGGGTGGGGTTCGGGGCAGTTTACGACCTCTTCCGGGCCTTCCGGCTGATCTTCCCCGCCGGGAAAAAGGCGGCGTTTATCGAAGACGGGCTCTTTTTCCTCCTCTTTGCCGCCGTCAACTTCCTCTTCTTCCTCGACCGCAGTTTCGGCCGGCTCCGGCTGTTCCTGCTGATCGGCGAAGGGCTGGGGTTTACCGTCTACTACTTTACCGCCGGGAAAGCGGTCTATTTCATCCTCGGCGGCGTCATCGGCGGGGTACGGGGGCTGGCCCTGCGCATTTTTCGCCATTTCTTCCGGAAGAAGGATGGTAAAAATGTGGAAGGCGACGAAAATCCCGCAAAACGCCCGGGTTTTTGAAATTTTCCTTGCAACCGGAAAATCTTTTGTGTATAATGGAATCAAATATTACTGATAGTGGGGGACTGCTGTTTTGGTTAAGGGCAAGAAGAACAGAATCGGCAGGTTGTTTGGCATTGCAATCGCGGCCCTGGTCGTCTATCTGGCGGTTTCATCCATGGTGCTGCAGGTCGATATTACGTCTTATCAGGAGCGGCTCACTGCCCTCGAACAGCAGTGCGCCGACCAGGAAATCGAAAATGAACAGCTGAGCGAACGGGTCGAGCAGGGGGCGGACTATGACTATGTCATCCGCACCGCCCGGGAGAAGCTGGGGCTCATTTTCCCGGAAGAACAGGTGTTTTATAATGCCTCCGGCAATCAGTAAAATCTTTAAGGGAGGCTTTTTTTCACCCATGCAGCTGGAAAATGGCAAGATTGTCGAAGGAAAGGTAACCGGCATCACCAAATTCGGCGCGTTTGTCGACCTCGGCGAGGGCAAGACCGGCATGGTCCATATCTCGGAGGTGGCGCCGACTTTCGTCAAGGAAATTTCCGATTTCCTGACCCAGGGACAGACTGTCAAAGTAAAAATCCTGAACATCGCCCCCGACGGGAAAATCAGCCTGTCGGTTAAGCAGGCGCTCGACCCCGCCCCCCAGGAAAAACGGCCTTCCAGGCCCCGGGGAGACGGCCAGGGCAGAGCCGCCGGCCCGAAACGGGACAGCCGCCCGCCCCGCCCCGCGGGGAACCGGGAACGGGACTGGAACCATACCCCCCGGGAGTCCGGCAGCAAGGACTTCGAGGATATGCTCTCGCGGTTTATGGCCCGCAGCGATGAGAAGATTTCCGACCTCAAGCGCAACACCGACGGCAAGCGCGGCTCCTTCGGGGGTGGCCGCCGCGGCGGGAAGCAGCAGGGATAAAGGTACATCAAAAAGCGCCTGGCGTTTTTGCCGGGCGCTTTTTTAGTGAAATTTGCCCCTTTGGGGCAAGTGAAATTGGCCTTCGGCCAGTGAAAAGTGAAATTTGCACCCTGCGGGTGCAAGTTATGGTATCGCTTCGCGATGATTCAATAATGGGTACGGGAAGTGCTGCTTTT
>DVHA01000174.1 GCA_018712425.1 Candidatus Faecivivens stercoravium
GCGCTGGCGTTAAAGTAATAAAGAAACGTGCGAAAAATCAAAAGTTTTACTCGATTTTTTTCAAAAAATCGCGGGAGTGGAGAGGGCAGAGCCCTTTCCCAGGTGATCACTTTCCGTACTTCCGAAGCTGACCACAGCTTTGCTACTGATAACGAAGCGTGCGCAGCACCCAAAAAATACTCAAAAAAGACTTTTTCGACAAACTGAATGCCGCCCGGGATTTTTCTCCCAGGCGGCATTTTCATTATGCCTTAACTTCCTTTTTGACCTCTTCAATCGACAACCCTTCCGCCCGGGCAATCCGGGCCAGGTCCTCGAACTCCGCCTTTGCCCGGCTGACGCCGTACCCGGAGGATTCTTTCACCCGGACCTCCCCCCAGGGGCTTCCGGCCGTTTCCTCCCGGCGTGTGAGGGTATAGCGGTCATAAACCGCCTTGCGGATGCCGATGGTGGTGGTGTGCTTGAAGATGAGCCGGGCGAATTTCTCGGCGTCCTCCTCCTTGCAGAGGCAGTGGAGCAGCACCCCCGGCCGGTTCTTCTTCATCTGCGCGGGGGTGTAGAAGACCTCCAGCGCCCCGGCCTCCAACAGCGCCTCCATCGCGAACCCCAGACCCTCGCCGGTCATATCGTCGAGGTTGCAGTTCAGCTCCGCCACCCGGCCGCCCCGGTCCTCCGTCTCCCCGAGGAAGGCGCGGACGCAGTTGGCGGCGGGGAACACCTTCTGCCCGACCCCGTAGCCGACCTTTTCGGTCGCCATCACCGGCATCGGGACGAATTTCCTGACAAAGTGCTTCAGCAGCGCCGCCCCGGTCGGGGTGCAGAGCTCCCCTTCGATCTCGCCGCTCCAGCTGGGGATCCCCTGCAAGAGATAGGCGGTCGCCGGCGCCGGCACCGGCAGCACCCCGTGGGCGCAGCGGACAAACCCGCTCCCGACGTGGACAGGACTCGCCAGCACCTCATCAGCCCCGATCCTATCCATCAGCAGGCAGACCCCGACAATGTCCGCCACCGCGTCCATATTCCCCACCTCGTGGAAGTGGATTTCCTCCACCGGGCAGTTATGGGCGTGGCTCTCGGCCTCGGCGATCGACTCATAGACCGCCGCCGCGTCCGCCCGCACCTTCTCCGGGATATCCAGGTGGGAGAGGATGTGACGGATATCGGCCATGCTGGTGTGGTGATGGTGGTGGCCGTGGTCATGCCCGTGTTCGTGGTCATGATGGTGTTCATGCTCATGGTCGTGCGGATGTTCATGGCCATCCTCATGATGATGGTGCTCATGATCGTGGTGGTGCTCGTGCGCATGCTCATGCTCGTGGTCATGGTGATGGTGTTCGCTGCCGAAAGAGACGTCCTCGGCGGTCTCCTCCTCCCCGTTCACCGTCACCTTCATATGGGTGCCGGTGATGCCGCAGGTCTGGGCGGTCTCCCGCTCGACCTTGACGCCGGGAATCCCCAGGCTGTTCATCTTTTCAACGAACGCGTCCGCGTCCACCAGTTCCGACAGGGCCGCCATCAGCATATCCCCCGCCGCGCCCATCTTACATTCGAGATAAAGTGTTTTCATTTCGCTTCTCCTCCATGATTGTTGGTCCGATGGTTAATCCGGCTGGCCAAAAACCCCGCGCCGAACCCATTGTCGATGTTGACGACGCTGACCCCGCTGGCGCAGCTGTTCAGCATACTGAGCAGGGCCGACAGCCCCCCGAAGTTCGCCCCGTACCCGACCGAAGTCGGAACGCCGATGACCGGGCAGTCGACCAGCCCGCCGATGACGCTGGCGAGCGCCCCTTCCATCCCGGCGACGGCGATGACGACGTTGGCCTGCATCAGCACATCCAACTTAGAGAGCAGCCGCTGGAGCCCCGCGACCCCGACGTCGTACATCCGCACGACCTTATTCCCCAACGCCTCAGCGGTCAAAGCCGCCTCCTCGCAGACCGGCTGGTCGGAGGTGCCGCCCGACGCGACGACGATAAACCCGTCGGTATCCACCTTGAAATTCTTCCGGACAATCCCGATTCCGGAAAGCGGGTCATACCAGAGGTCGGGGTTCTTCTCCCGGACGGCCGCTTCCGCCTCGGGGTGCATCCGGGTAATCAGGATGTTCTCCCCGCCGTGGGCCGCCATCGCCGCCGCGATTCCGGCGATCTGCTCCGGCGTCTTGGAGGCCCCGTAGATCACCTCGGCGCTCCCCTGCCGGAGGGCGCGGTGGTGGTCGATCTTCGCGAATCCCATATCTTCAAACGGCTCCAGCTTCAGCTGCAAAGCCGCCTCATCGGGGGTCAGCTCACCGCTTTTCACCTTTTCCAGGATTTCCTTCGTGTTCATCTTCCCGCTCCTCTCATTCCCGCACCTGCCGGAGCGCCATGTCCAGCAGCACGGTGTCAAAATACGGCCGGACCGCCGCTAGGATTGCCCCGCGCTTCCCTTCATCCGGCCAGTCCTCCTTTAACAGCTGCACCCGGGCCGCCCCGTGGAAGACCCGGACCCGGAAGTCCTTGTACCCCATCCGGAAGAGGGCGTCCTCCGCCCCCTCCACCTTCCGGAGGGTTTCCCCGTCCAGCGGCGTGCCGGTGGGGACCCGGGTCGCGAGGCAGGCGTAGCTCGGCTTGTCCCAGGTGAACAGCCCCCGCTTTTTCGACTCCGCCCGGATGTCCGCCTTGGTAAACCCGGCGATCCGAAGCGGCGACTGGGCCCCCAGCTCCCGCAGCGCCCGCATCCCCGGCCGGTCGTCCTCCGGGTCGGAGGCGTTGGTCCCGTCAATCAGGGCCGCCCTCCGCTCGTCCGCCAGCCGCCGCAGCATTGAAAAAAGCATCCGCTTGCAGTAGTAGCACCGTTCCGAACCATTTGCCATGATCTCCGGGTCCGAAAGCGGGTCGGCCGTCAAAACCTCCGGCTTTATGCCGAGGGAGGCCGCCAGCTGTTCCGCGTCCCGCAGCTCAAAATCCGGCTGGAACGGGGTCTTGATAAAGACCGGCAGCGCCTCCGCCCCGCATTCCTTCGCCGCCGCCAGCAAAAAGGCGGAGTCCACCCCGCCCGAAAACCCAATGAGCACCTTCGGGTTTTCGGCAAACCATTCCCGCAGCTTCTCCCACTTCTCTTCCATCCGCAATCTCCTCCAAATCCTTTATCCGATAAAAAAGCCCGCCACAAAAACACCCCTGCCCTTCTGGGCAGACCAGGCGCCTTCATGGCGGTTTTTGCTCCGTTTCTGCGCTTTACAGGGGCTTTCCGCCCCGCCCGCCTTCAGACGGGATTTCCAAGGACCAGTATACCACCTGGAGTATACTCCAAGTCAAGAGGCAATTTCCGCTTTCCCGCAGAAATCAATTTTTGTCTGTATGGCATATAGTGTTTGTTTCGCTGCCCTTAAGGCAGCGACAAAGTTTCACTTTGATGGACCAAAGGCTCTGCCTTTGGAAACCGCCAGGACCCACGCGGGCCCTGGACCCGCTGCCCGACGTGACGTGAGATGCCCGCCCCTGCCACATGAGACCGGCCGTGGAAGGCCGGTCTTCGAAAGTACATGGGTCGCTCGGCAGGTTTCAATGGTCAGGCGACAAAAATGGATTCCCGTGGCCACTTTCCTTTACAGGCCAAAATCCGCCGGGTATTCCCCGTCGATCAGGAAATAGGGGCAGTGATACTGCCGGCAGAGGGCGAGGTACTGGGCGTTGTCCGCCAGCACCCCCTCCAGCGTGCACCAGCTGTCGTCCCCGCGGTCTTCAATGTCGCAGGCGTGCCCTTTGATGTCGGCGAAATGGGAGCGGATATACCCTTCGCTCATCACCAGGCAGAGGTAGCGGATCTCCCGCAGGTACCGCTCCTCAAAATCCCCCCGCCAGGTAAAAGGGATGTAGCACCCTTCGACAATCAGGTTCTGCCGGTTTTCGACCGCGGTTTTGACCATCTCCCGCACCACCGGCCAGAGGTAACCGGTGAGTGCCTCGTCGTCCTCCGGCGTCAGGGAAGTGTAGCCGCTGCGGATGAGCCCCATCTTCAGGTGGTCGACCGACAGGTAGGGGTAACGGTACTTTTCCAGCAGCCGCTGGGCCAGCGCCGTCTTGCCGGTATGGGAAGCGCCGGTAATCAGGAAGACCATCCTTTAATCCCCCGGTCCGTCATTGTTGGCCGTCTCACCGCCGGTATAATCCCCGGTCGGGCTGTCCGGGGAAGAGGATTCCCCGGGGCCGCCGGAAGACGAGGAGGAAGAGGAGCCGCCGGGGCCCTCGTTTTCCGCGGTTTCGCCGGATGTATCACCGTTGGGGAGGGTCGTGCTGCTGCTGGCATCGCTGGGCGTGCCGGAAGAGGAGGAAGAACCGCCGGTCGGGTCGGTGTTGCCGTCGTCGGTATCATAGTTCCCGCTGATATCCGGGCCCGAGGTCGACGGGGAGGAGCTGGAAGGGGCAGAAGTCGACGGGGCCGAAGAAGACTCCGACGAACTGGACGAAGAAGACGAACTGGAGCTGGAAGAAGAGCCGGAGCTGCCGGAACCGCCGGTGCTCCCGGTGCTGCCGCCGGAATTGCCCGAAGACCAGCTCCCGCTCCCGCCGGTCGATGTCGACGTCGATGTCGACGGGCGGTAGGTGCTGGAAGAGCCGGAGCTGCCGGAAGAACTGGTCGTTGTCGAGGATTCGAGGGAGTCGCTCCAGTCGGTCGACTCAAACAGTTCATCCAACGGGTCGCTGGATTCCTCCGAGGAAAGTTCGCTGCTCATTTCAGGACTGTCCGCAGAGGATTCGGATGATTCACTGCTGCTGCCCACCGTCGAGATACGGCCGGTGCCTTCGACGTCCCCGAGGGCCATCGCCACCACCCGGCTGCCCAGGAAGAGGGCGACAAAGACGCCGATTACCTGGATCCAATAGTTGCGGAGAAAGAATTTCATCTCCCATATCCACCTTTCATCTGTCAGATTCCGGCCCCGTATATCCGGGCGCCATCAAAATGGTTCGGTTCTGCTGATATAAATCTGCCGTCCGGGTACCGGCGGCGTCGGAAACATAAAGCCCGGCGGCGACGGCGAGCAGGAGCACCGCCGCAATGAGCGCCGATTTGAGGACGATCAGCCCCAACCCGTCCCCCTTCCAGGGGAACACCGCCCGCAGCAGGCTTTCCCAGAAGGGGCGGACGTACCGCCTAAGCCCCGAAACCGAAAACCGCAGCGCCTCCGCCGACGGTTCCCCTTCCAGCAGCCCCAGCAGCAGGCTGACCGCCTGCAAGGCCGCCGATTCGGCTGCTGCGGCCCGGGCTTCCGGGTCGGAGAGGTCGCCCGGGGCTTCCAGCTGCTGGACCGCCGCCTTCCGCCCATCGGTCACCGCGACAAAGATGGCGGCGATATCCGTCCCGCCGTCTTCCAGGGGGTCACCGCTGAGGGGCACCGGCAGCAGCGCCGGGGCGGTGACATAGACCCCCCAGCCGCTCCCCGCCCGGTCCCGGACGGCCAGCGCCCCGGCGGCGGCCGCCTCTTTTGAGCAGCGGCCGTACCGGCGGAGCAGTTTCCCGGACATGGCCGCCGGGCGCTTCCCCGGGGACTTGACCCGGTTTAACCCTTCCCCCGCCATTTCAAGGGAAAAGAGCTCCTTCCCGGGCGGCGACACCGCTTCAAAGAAACAGGCGGTCTCCTTCCGCCGCGAAAGCCATTCTTCCGCCTCCCGGAGCTTCCCGGTCAGTACCTCGCCCATCAGCCGGTGATAAACTTCACTTCGGTCCCCTCGACTGCCCGGTCAATCAGCGGCCCGTAATCAAACCGCGCCTCCGCCTTTTCGAGGGCGGAGAGTTTCGGGTGGGTCGACGGGTGGCGGGGGGTGAAGACGGTGCAGCAGTCCTCATAGGGGAGGATCGAGGTCTCAAAGGTCCCGATCTCCCGGGAGATCTTGATGATTTCCCCCTTGTCCATCCCAATCAGCGGCCGCAGGACCACGAGCGGCGTCGCGCTGTCGGTGCAGTGGAGCGCCTCCAGCGTCTGGGACGCGACCTGGGCGAGGCTTTCGCCGGTGACGAGCGCCTGGGTCCCCTTCTGTTCGGCCAAACGGGTCGCCACCCGCATCATCATCCGCCGCATCATAACGGTGAACAGCTCCTCGGGGGCGTGGGCTTTCAGCGCCTCCTGCATCTCGGTAAAGGGGACGCAGTAGAACTGGATCCGGCCGGTGTAGCGGGTCAGCTCGGAACAAAGGGTCTCGACCTTTTCCAGCGCCCGCTCACTGGTGTACGGGGGGCTCTGGAAGTGGACGGCCGAGAGCATCAGCCCCCGCTTTGCCATCATATAGGCGGCAACCGGCGAGTCGATGCCGCCGGACATCAGCACCATCGCCTCCCCCGACGAGGAGACCGGCATCCCGCCGGGGCCGGGGATGCTCCCCGCGTGGACATACGCCCCCTTGTCCCGGATTTCGACCATGACGGTGACATCGGGGTTATGGACGTCCACTTTCAGCTTGTGGAACCGGCTGAGGATTTTGCCGCCCACCTGGGCCGCGATCTCGGGGGACTTCAGCGGGAAGTGCTTGTCCGACCGCTTGGCCTCGACCTTGAAGGTTTTGGCGTCAAAGAGGTCGTTTTCCACATAATCGCAGACGTGTTCGAGGATATCGTCCATGTCCTTCTGGAGGACAATCGCCCGGGAGATGGACGCGATGCCGAAGACATGCCGCAGCGCCTCAATCGCCCCGTCGAAGTCGTAAAACTCGCCCTCCTCCGGGTCGATGTAGATGGTCGACTGCATACAGCTGACCCGGATTTTGCCGAAATCCCGGAGCCGCCATTTGATGTTGCGCATCAGCACCTCTTCAAACCGCCGCCGGTTGAGGCCTTTAAGCGCGATTTCGCCGTTTTTTGCGAGGATAATCTCTTTCATCTATCGTAAGCCTTTCTATGGTTGGAACTGTTTTATTTAAGCATATTTTGGGTGCTGCGCACGCTTCGTTATAAGCGGTGAAGCCGTGGGCAGCTTCGGAAGTACTTTAGGTAAGCGCCTGGGAAGGGGCTCTGCCCCTTCCAGTCCCGCAAACCCTTTAAAAAGGGTTTGATCCTAAACTTTTGATGCCGCACGTTCCTTCGTAACTTTGGCGCCAGCGCCGATTCTGTCGTTTGTGCAGATCGGAATTTTACCCATTCACCACCGCACTGAGATGCCCGGTAACTTCCCGCAGTGCTTCCGCGAAAGCGTCGATCTCTTCCGCCGTCGTCTCCCGGGAGAAGCTGACCCGCAGCGCCGAGCGGACCCGCTCATCCGGCAGATGGAACGCCTTCAGCACCCCGCTGAGCGCCCCCTTTGAGCAGGCGGAGCCGGAGGAGACGTAGACCCCCCTCTCCTCCAGCGCGTGGAGCATCACTTCCGACGGGATGCCGGGGAAGGAGAAGTTGAGGATATGGGGGCAGCCATTTTCGGGGGAGTTGATGACCGCGCCGGGGATATCTTTCAGGAGCAGGCGGAGCTGCCCGTTCCGCTCCCGGTAGTTCTGCATAATCGCCGCCCGGTGCTCCTTCACCATCTGGAGTGCCGCCCCCATCCCGGCAATCGCCGGGACCGCCTCGGTGCCGGGGCGGATGGCCTTTTCCTGGCCGCCGCCGTACTCGACCGGCAGGACCCGCAGCCCCTTCCGGATATACAGCCCGCCCACCCCTTTGGGGGCGTAGAGCTTGTGGCCGGAGAAGGAGAAGAGGTCAACCCCCAGCTTTTCCGGCAGGAAAGGGAGTTTGGTAAACCCCTGGACGCCGTCGATATGGACGATCAGGTCGGGGAACCGCTTTTTGAGGGCGGGGACGACCTTTTCATAAGGGAGGATGGTGCCGAGCTCGTTGTTGACCATCATCATGCTGAGGAGCACCGTGTCCCCGTCCACCGCCTCGAGGAAATCTTCCGGGGCAAACTGCCCGTCCGGCCGGGGGGCGACCCTTTTCACGGTATAGCCGCCCTTTTCCAGAGCCGTAACCGTCTCGGCCACCGACGGATGCTCAACCGTCGTCGTGACGACCGTCTTGCCCATCCGGGCCCTCGCGCGGACGGCCCCCTGGATGGCGATGTTATTGGAATCGGTGGCCCCGCCGGTCAGGTAGATGCAGCCGTAGTCGCACCCGAGCAGCGCCGCCGCCGCCTTCCGGGTCCCGGTGAGGAGCCGCTCGGCCCGCAGCCCCATCCGGTGGAGGGAGGAGGGGTTCCCATAGTCCTCGGCCATCGCCTTCATGGCCGCTTCAACCGCCTCCGGGCAGACCTTTGTCGTCGCGCAGTTATCCAGATAGATCTCCAAAAATGCTTTCCCCTTTTTCAGAATCAGTCGCTTGGGGATAAACCCCCAGTATCAAAGCTATTATACAACATTTCGCCCCGCATTTCCATAGCTTTTCGGAAAATACCCCATCCGGACGGCAAAAAAATGGTGTCTGTCTGAAAAAAATCCGGAAAAAGCCCTTGACATCCGGCCCAACCGGTGCTATAATAACTATCGTTGCAGCGCGAAAGCGCAAAATTTCATCTGGAGAAGTCGCCTAGCTTGGTTTATGGCGCACGACTGGAACTCGTGTATGGGTTAATAGCTCATCGAGGGTTCGAATCCCTCCTTCTCCGCCAAAACGACAGCCCCACATCAAAGATGTGGGGCTGTCTTTTTGACTTAGATGGAGGATTCGAACGGCCGCAGGAGTGAATGACAGCCCGGTGGGCTGTCAGAGCTGCGGCCTGGCCCCGCCCGCAGGCGGGGTCGAATCCCCTCTTTTCGGTTCTAGGAAACCCATTTTCCGAGCCTTTCCTCAACCAGATTCGAACGGGAGCAGTACTGAATGACACACCGGTGGGCTGTCGTGAACCCCTGTTTGCCTTCGGCAAACGAAAGCGGCCTGGCCCGCCCCGCAGGGCGGGTCGAATCCCTGTTTCTTTTTCACCAAAACCTATTTTCCGAGCTTCTTATCCTCCATCAGCTCTACTTAGTGCCTTTTTTTTGACCATATCCCGATAGGGCCTGCCCGGAAAGGAGATTTTCAATGGAATTCCGCCTTGTCTTCGACACCATCCCCGACGCCTTCGACCGTTACCGTCCCCATTACCCCGCCATCGTTTATCAGACGCTCTTCCCCTACGCCCATCTGACCCCCGGTTCCGCCGTCCTGGAACTCGGCCCCGGCACCGGCCAGGCGACCCGCCCGGTCCTCGACACCGGC
>DVHA01000175.1 GCA_018712425.1 Candidatus Faecivivens stercoravium
CTCGTACTCCGCTTCACCCGATTCGAGGGCGGACTGGAGCTGCTGGAGGCTTTCGGTGCCCTGCTGGTACTGGGCCTCGTTTTCGGCCATCGTCGTTTCGGCGTTCGCGATGACGCCGGACAGGCTCTCGCCGTAAGCCGCCTTCTCGCTGCCGCGGGAGGTGATGTAGCCGGCCAGCAGCTGCGGCAGCGATTCATCCAGCGCCGAAGAGGCGGAGATGACCCCCTGAGTCGATTCGTCCGCTTCGGAGATGTCCGAAAGGGTGACGTCCGCGTAGGCCGACTGGATGTTTTGGAGGCCCTGGATCAGCTGGTTCCCCGATTCGATGGCGGCGGCAGATTCCGACAGGGTCGTTTCCAGCTCCTCCGCCTGCTGCTGGTACTGGTCCAGCTGGGCGCGGGAATCCTCCAACTGCTGGAGGGCGGTCTGGTAGTCGTTATAGTTCTGCTGCCAGGCGGCTTCGCCGTCCCGCAGCTGGGCTTCGCCGTCGGCGATTTCCGCTTCGGCGTCGGCAAACTCCTGCTCGGCCTCCGCGACCCCGTCGTTATACTCGGCCCAGCCGTCGTCCAGCTCGGTCCGGGCGTCGGACAGTTCGGCCTCAGCGTCCTGGAGCTTCTGCCGGCCGTCGGCGATCTCCGCCTCAGCATCGGCAATATCCGCTTCCGCTTCGCTCACCGTATCGTTGTATCGGGTCTCGGCCCGGGCATCGGCCACCGTTTCCAGCCGGTCGGCCGCGTCGGAGACAATCGACTCGTATTCCGATTCAAAAGGGTCAAGCCCTTCGGTGCTGCCAAGGGTCAAGTAGATATCGGTATAGACATCAAGGGTAAAATCCCCTTCCGGGATGAGGATAAAGCCGTCCAGCGTCCCGTCGGAGATGGTCGTCGTACCATAGCTGAAACTGAAATACTGGGGCAGCTGGACGACGCCGACGACGGTAAAGGTGTCGGCCGAAAGGGTGTCGGAGAGGTCGTCCTCCCCATCCGTCCGGACGGTAATCGTGTCGCCGATCTGCCACTGGCCGTTTTCGTCCATCGAGCTGCTGCCGATGACGCATTCCCCCGATGCCTCCGGCAGCCGCCCCTCGTGGAGCAGCGGGAGGTTCAGAGTGTTATCCGGGCTGTAGCCGATGACCTTGATGACCTGCTCCTCACCGCTGGCAGAATTGGCCAGCAGGTCGGCTGAATAGCTCCCCTCGGCCACCGCCACGTCCTCCGTCCCGGAGACTGCCGCGAGGTCGTCCTCGTCAAAGCCCCAGGTGGAAAGCAGGTGGATGTCCGCGAGGTTCTGCTCGTCAAAATAGGTCTGTGCAGTCAGCTTCATATCCGGGCAGCCGGCCTTGACGCCGGAGAAAAAGCCGCAGCCGATCGCGACAATCGCGAGGATCGAAAGAAACCGGCTGGAGGAATGGCGGATCTCCCGGAACGCCTCCCGCAGGAGGGTCTTTTTCTTCATAGGCCCACCCCCTTACCATTCAATCTGTTCGACCGGGGTCGGGTTTTTGTTGAGGGTGATGCTGGTGACCTTGCTGTTCTTCATCCGGATGACCCGGTCAGCCATCGGGGTAATCGCCTGGTTGTGGGTGATGAGGGCGACGGTCATCTGCTGGCTGCGGCAGGTGTCCTGCAAGAGTTTTAAGATGTTCTTGCCGGTGTTGTAGTCCAGCGCCCCGGTCGGCTCGTCGCAGAGGAGGAGCTTGGGGCGTTTCGCCAGCGCCCGGGCGATCGACACCCGCTGCTGCTCGCCGCCGGAGAGCTGGGCCGGGAAATTGTCCAGCCGGTCGGCCAGCCCCACCAGCCCCAATACCTCCGCCGCGTCCATCGCGCCGGGGCAGATCTCGGTCGCCAGCTCGACGTTTTCCTTGGCGGTCAGGTTGGGGACGAGGTTGTAAAACTGGAAGACAAAGCCGATATCCAGCCGCCGGTACTCGGTCAGCTGCCTGGGGGTGAATTTCGCGATGTCCTTGCCGTCCACCAGCACCTGCCCTTCGTCGCAGCTGTCCATCCCGCCGAGGATGTTGAGAATCGTCGTCTTGCCGGCGCCGGAGGAACCGACGACCACCGCGAACTCCCCTTTCTCAATCGAAAAGCTGACCCCGTCGGAGGCGGTGATGGTCACCTCCCCCATTTTGTACCGTTTATAGACGTTTTTTAGGTCCACATAACTCATAAGCCTGTCTCCTTTCCCCTGTTGATTCTGTATCTCTTTGTAAATGTATCATTCGGCGCAGACGCCAAAGTTTCGTAGGAACGTGCGGCATCAAAAGTTTAGGGTCAAGCCCTTTTTAAAGGGCTTGCGGGAGTGGAGAGGGCAGAGCCCTTTCCCAGGCGCCGGGTTCCCGTACTTCCGAAGCTGTCCACGGCTTTGCCACTGATAACGAAGCGTGCGCAGCACTCAAAAAATGATCTAAAAATCACTTTTCAGTACCTAAAAGTTTCTATCCAGCGGCGTCCTGCCGCAGGATGCCGCACATCAGCTCAAGGAAGCTCTCAAGCGCCCGGCGCATCTGCCCCTCGTCCTCCGGCTCCTGCTTCAGGAGCCGCAGCATCCCGTAGAGGAAGGCGTCCCCCATCATCTCGGCCAGCAGCCGGGTCCGGGAGGCCTGGGGAAAATGGGGTAAGAGCTCCTTATAGGCCCTGGCCGCGATCTCCCGCCCCAGCTGTTCCTTGACCGGTTCGTAGGGGGTCCCTTCCACCCGGGCCGCGAGGATCAGGCAGGGCCGCTTGTACCGCAGGAAAACTTCCGCCAGCCGCCCGGTTACCTGCCGGACCATCTCCCCGGGGCTCCCTTCCGGGAAGGGGCTTTCCATCACCCCGTGGATTCCGCCCAGGGCCGGGCGGAGGATGCAGTCGAGGATCTCTTCCTTGCCGGAAAAGTAGGCGTAAATATTCCCCGGGGAAATCCCCGCCCGGGCGGCAATGCTGCGGATGGAGCAGCTGCGGTAGCCGGTCTGCAAAATCTCCTCTTCCGCCGCCGACAGGATCGCCTGGCGGACTTCTTCCTTGGGTATCTGCATCCTGCATCACTCCTTTCGCCGGGATTCAATATTAAACGCTCGTTCAATTTTATTATAAAAAAATCCGGCCGCCCTGTCAAGGTGCGTCCGGTACCGGATTTGTAAACAATTTCCGGGAGTTTGTTAGCGTCTTGTTAAAACGTGTTGGG
>DVHA01000176.1 GCA_018712425.1 Candidatus Faecivivens stercoravium
AGACTTTCCGATGCGCTCAAAAAATTAAATCACATTTTTTCCGGCGGCATGTACGGCGGAAAAAATACCTTGATCCGGGCAAGTGTGCGACCGCAGGGAGTGCATGCAGCCCGGATGTTATTCTGTCGAAAAACTCGTTTTTCGACAGTCAGAGCGCCGCGCAGGATGCACAGCGCCGGAAACCCACATGTACAAAACAAAAAAGCCCCGGACTACTATCCGGAGCTTTTAATGGTGACCCGTGCGAGAATCGAACTCGCGTTACAGCCGTGAAAGGGCCGTGTCTTAACCTCTTGACCAACGGGCCATATGGTAGCGGTAACTGGATTCGAACCGGTGACACTTCGGGTATGAACCGAATGCTCTAGCCAACTGAGCTATACCGCCATTTTCTTTTGTCCCAGCGGCTTTCGCGTTTCATGTCCCGCGGAACGTTTATTATGATACCACAGCTTTGGCCGTTTGTCAACACTTTTTTTCACTTTTTTTGAATTTGTCAGATTATCCGTATATCGGGGCATTTTGCCAATCTTTTTTTCAGCAAGATGCCCCAATCTTTATCCGCGGAAATCTATTTTTGTCCTTATGGCATGGAATATTGATTTCGCTGCCCTTATGGCAGCGACCAAGGGTTCCCCTTGGATGGGACCAAGTTTCACTTGGATGGACCAGGACCCTAGCGGGCCCTGGACCCGCTGTTCGACGCGGCCGTGTCACCCGTTCTAAACGCATGAGACCGGCCGTGGAAGGCCGGTCTTCGGACGTTCAAAGTCGCCCGGAACATTTTCAGAGAAACGTGACGGAAATGGTTTTCCGTGACCCTTATCCGAACCTCCCGGTCAGCTGTTGTCCTCTTCCGACATACAGAAAGGCAGCGGGAACCAGGCCGCCTCCAATGCCGGCTGTTTTCCCGTCACCCCGGCCGTCCCCGACTGGGCAAAGAGGAAATCCATCATCTGGATGTGCGGCAGGAGGATATCGGCCTCCGCCTCTTCCGGCAGCTCTTCCGCCTTTGCCTGCCCGTCCCGGAAGGTCAGCCGCACCTTTTCGGCCTTCCCGCCCCGCTCGATACCGAGGACATAGCTCCCCTCCGGCAGCGGCCGGAATCCCGCCTTCAACTGCAAAAACGCCTCTGCAACCGGCGCGTACCGAAGGACGTTGATGCCGTAGGGAGAGCTGAGACGCCCCTCTTCGGCAATCAGCGTGAGGGTATGGATGAGTTCCTGCTGGAAGGGCAGAACCTCGACCGTCAGCTCCCTGGCCCCCATCTGGGCGGCGCAGTCTAGGACAGAGAGCACCGCCGGCAGCGGCTCCACCCCTTCTTCCAGCAGCAGCTCATGGACGGTAAACCCGCCGTAAGCCATCGACAGGGCGGCATACCCGGCAAACGCCCCGTCCCGGCAGATAACCCGCACCTCGCCGCTCCAGCTGGACGCCACCTCCCAGAAGTCCGGCCGTTCGGCCCAGACCGGCTGCGCCTCATAAAGCGCCCGGCAGCGGGCTTCATATTCCTTCCCCGCCTCAGGCGAGAGGACTTCCCAGCCGTCCGCCGGCACCGGCGGGGTAACCCCCTCGACGCCGTAGGTCCTTAACTGCCGGGAGACCGTCCCGTCCAGCTCGAAAGAATAGATGCTCCCGCACTTTTCAAACCCGTAGTGCTGGTAGCGCTGTTTCCGCCCGGAGAGGATGACAAAATCGTGCCCCTCCTCTCTGGCCCAGTCGACGCACCCGCCGACCGTCAGCTTCATATACCCCTTCCCGCGGTCGTAGGGGTGGACGGCGACGGTGCCGACCCCGCTGGCCATCAGCTTCCGCCCGCAGACGTTCATCGGGATCCGGAACAGCCCGCTCATCCCCCGGATCCGCTCCCCGCCGGGGCGCTGTTCGGTCACCAGCAGGTGCTCGGCCGCCCGCTCGGGATGGCCCTTATAGAGCTTCGGCAGCAGCGCCGCGAAATCGGTCCTGAAGATATAGTTCCCGAAATCGAGGATATCTTCATAGTCTTCCGGCATCCCCCGCCGGAGGGTGTACAGCTTGTCCTTGTTTTCCATGGCTTTATGCCTCCTTTTTTTCAATTCGACGCGGCAGTTCTCCCCTCACGCGGAAAAAATTTCCCCGCTGAGCGCCATCATTTCCGTGAGCGACAGCTCCTCCGCCCGGGCGGTGGGTTTCAGCCCCGCACGGGTAAGCGCCGCCGCCACCTCCCCTTTGGAGATACCGAGGGAAGAAGAAAGGTTATTCTGCAAGGTCTTCCGCCGCTGGGAAAACGCCCCCTTCACCAGCCGGAAGAAGTCCTCCGCCGCCTTCCCCGAAAGGGGCGGGGCCTCCCTGACCGCCAGCCGGATGACGCAGGAATCGACGTTCGGCGCCGGCATAAAGCTCCCCCGGCCTACCGGGAACAGCTTCTCCGGCCGGGTGTAGAACCGCACCGCCGCCGTCACCGCACCGCATTCCCGGGAGGGCATCGGGGCGGTGAGCCTGTCCCCCGCCTCCTTCTGGACCATGACGGTGATTGCCTCAACCGGCAGCCGCTCTTCCAAAAGCCGCATAATCACCGGCGAGGTGATGTAATAGGGGAGGTTGGCGCAGACAGCCACCCGCATCCCCGGGAACTCATCCGCAATCAGCCGGTGCAGGTCGACCTTCATGATGTCGCCGTTTACGACCTTGACGTTTTTGTGTTCGCTGAGGGTATAGGCGAGGACCGGCAGCAGGCGGGTGTCCAGCTCGACCGAGACGACCTTATCCGCCCGCTTCGCCAGCTCGTGGGTCAGCACCCCGAACCCGGCGCCGACCTCCAGCACCCCCACCCCCGGCCCGGCGCCGCCTTCTTCGGCGATCCGGGGGCAGACAGTGGGGTTGATGAGGAAGTTCTGCCCGAGGGAATGGGAGAAGGAAAACCCGAACTTCTGGCAGATGTCCTTAATAACCGCAATGTTTGATAAATTTTCCAATTTGACCTCCTCGTCTAAGACGTCCTTGCCTGCGGAAAAACACCGCTAAAACGTAAAAACCGGCGCTGGCGCTGCAATCACGAAGAAACGTGTGAAGAATCAAAAGTTTTACTCGATTTTTTTCAAAAAATCGCGGGAGTGGAGAGGGCAGAGCCCTTTCCCAGGCACTCACTTCCCGTACTTCCAAAGCTTTTCACAGCTATGCCACTGATAACGAAGCGTGCGCAGCACCAAACAATAATCAAAAAGATAAATCCTTAAAAAATCCCTTCCAGCATCTCCCGCAGCGTCCCCTCTTCCCCCCGCGCTACCCGCTTCAGCCCATAGAGGCTGTCGCGGCCGGAAACGAGGTTAAACGGCGAGTCCAGCTCACCGAGCGGAACCCCTTCCTCCATCGTCATCACGACCCCGGCGTCCCGCAGAACCAGATCGGTCTCTTCCCCCTCGCACCCGGCGGGAACAAAGTAGGCGTCCGGCTCGTGGTAGAGGTTTTCCCGGAACTTTTCGCTCATCGCGGAAATGTCCTCCGCCAGATGGGCCCGGTAAAAGACGACCCCCTCATCCGAGAGCGTCTCCGCCCCGCCGCTGTTAAAGCCCAGGAAGGAGAGAAAGTTCTGAAGCTGCCCCACATGTTCCCGCTGCCGGTAACCGTCCAGTTCACCCATAAGCCCATAGCCCGCGCTGGAAATCTCCACCGCGTCCGACCGGTCCATCTGGGACAGCTGGTTCCAGCTGAGCCGGGAGGAGGCGATCTCCTTTTCGACGCTGCCGGAATAGAGGTCAGCCTCGGCCCCGGAAACCGCCACCGTCCCCTTTGCCGCCTGCTCCCGCAGCTGTGGCCAGACGATCGTGTAAAAGCTCTCATACCCGCCGTCAAAGGTCAGCATCACCGCCTTCTCCGGCAGGTCGGACAGCCCCTGGGCGGCGCTCTTCAGGTCGGCGGGGAGTACAAAATTTACCCCCTGTTCGGTCAGCCAGGCAAGGTCCTCCTTAAAGTCGGCAAGCAGGATGCCGCTCTCCCCCGCCTCCCTTGCCTTCCGCAAGTCTTCCTCGGTCGGGAGCACCTGGTGGTAGTCCAGGATCAGCACCGCCATCCCTTCGGCCGGTTCCGCCCCCGTCTGGACCGCCTGCGGCCCGCCCACCGCGTACCGTTCGGCCAGAAGGCAGCAGCTGACCGTCAGCACCAGCCCGGTCAGCACCGTCGCCGCCCGCTGTGCCCGCCGGGAAAACCGGGGGCGCTTGAATTTTCCCGCTGCGGCCTGCATCCGCCGCAGAAGGGGTTCTCCCCGTTTCCCCGCCTTTTTCTCTGTCTGACCCGCCCGTTTCTCTCTCATCGGCCTGCTGCCCATATGCCCCTCCCCTTTCCGGCGGCTGGCAAAACGCCAGACCCGCTCATGGGAACAGCATATGCGGGGAAAACCCGGGAAATAACAAAGGGCTGGGCTTTTTATACGGCCCCGGCCCTTTATTTTTCTGATTATGGAATGGTGCTGCGCACGCTTCGTTTCGGGTACGGCATCCGTGAAAAGCTTCGGAAGTACGGAAGATAGGCGCTTGGGAAAGGGCTCTGCCCTCTCCACGTTCGCGACGAATTACTTGTAATTCGTCAGGTTTTGCAAAGCAAAACCTAAGCCCATTTAAAAAGGGCTGGACCCTAAACTTCTTATGCCAGCGTCCGTCCCCGCGGGACAAAGCGCAGCAGGCGTTACGCTTCGGCCACGCAAATGCGTTTTTTATTCCGTTTCGGTATCTTCCGGCGCGTCTTCCGCTGCTTCCGCTTCGGGAACTTCCACGTCCTCCGGTACTTCTTCGACAGTCCCGGTCTCCTCGTCCGCCTCGTCCTCATGCTCGACGGCGGCAAACGCGACCACCCGGTCCCCTTCCGACAGCCGCATGACCCGCACGCCGCCGGCGTACCGGGACATGATGTTGACGTCGGCGACGGCGATCCGGATGATGATGCCGTCGTTGGAGATGAGGATCAGGTCCTCATCCTCCCGCACCACCTTGATGCCACAGACGTGGCCCTTGATATCGCTTACCCGGTAGTTGATCTTGCCCATGCCGTTCCGCCCCTGGACGGGGTATTCCGAAACGGGGGTCCGGCGGCCCTGGCCCATATCGGTGACGGTCATGATACAGGCGTCTTCTCGAGCGGCGACCATCCCGACCACTTCGTCGCCGGGTTTTAAGCTGATGGCCTTGACCCCCATCGCCGTCCGGCTCATCGGCCGCACGTCCGACTCGGGGAAGCGGATGGCCATGCCGTTCCGGGTGGCGATGACCAGCTCATCCGACCCGTCGGTCAGCCGCACCCAGGCCAGCTCATCCCCCTCGTTTAAACCGAGGGCGATCAGCCCCGACTTGCGGATATTCTTATAGGCCGAGAGGGCGGTCCGCTTAATCAGCCCCTGTTTGGTGACCATGACGAGGTAGTGGCTGTCGTCGAAATCGTCCACCCGCATCATCGAGGTGACCTTTTCCTCCGGCCCGAGGGCCAGGAGGTTGACCATATTGGTGCCGCGGGCGGTGCGGCTCCCCTCGGGGATTTCGTAGCATTTGAGGCTGAAGACCCGCCCCTGGTTGGTAAAGAAGAGGAGCTTGTCGTGGCTGGAGGTGACGAACATCTCCTCGACAAAGTCCTCGTCCCGCTGTTTCATGCCGGAGACGCCCCGCCCGCCCCGCTTCTGGAGCTTATAGGCGGAGGAAGCCTGCCGTTTGGCATACCCGAAGTGGGTCAGCGTCACGACGCAGTCCTCCTCGGGGATTAAATCCTCGATATCGACGTCCCCTTCGACCGCCCGGATCTCGGTGCGGCGGGGGTCGGCAAATTTGGCGCGGATTTCGGAGAGCTCCTTCTTAAAGACCTCCATGATTTTGGAGTAGTCGCTGAGTAAATCCTGGTATTCGTGGATTTTCGCCTCCAGCTCGGCCAGTTCCTCCTCGATTTTGAGGATTTCCAGCCCGGCCAGCTGCCCCAGCCGGTAGGCGACAATGGCGCTCGCCTGGGGGTCGTCAAACCCGAACTTTTCCATGATGGCGGTTTTCGCCTCAGCGGACCCGCCCTTGCAGGCGCGGATGGTGGCGATGATCTCGTCGACGATATCAATCGCCCGTTTGAGCCCCTCGAGGATATGGGCGCGGTCGGCAGCCCGTTTTAAGTCGTATTCGGTCCGGCGGGTGATGACCTCGCCCTGGAAGTCGATATACTTCTGGAGCATCTCCTTGAGGGTGAGGACCTTCGGCTGCCCGTCCACCAGCGCCAGCATGATGACCCCGAAGGTGTCCTGTAAGAGCGAATAGTGGTAGAGCTGGTTTAACACGATCTGGGGGGAAGCGTCCCGCTTGACCTCGAAGACAATCCGCATCCCGTCCCGGTCGGACTCGTCCCGGATATAGGAGATGCCGTCGATCCGCTTGTCCTTAACCAGTTCCGCAATCCCTTCGATAATCCGGGTCTTGTTGACCATATAGGGGATCTCGGTGACGACAATCGAGCTGCGGCCCTTCGAGTCCTCCTCGATTTCCGCCTTGGCCCGAACGGTCAGCTTGCCGCGGCCGGTGGCGTAGGCGCTGCGGATGCCGCTTCTGCCCATGATGATGCCGCCGGTCGGGAAATCGGGGCCTTTGATAAAGTTCATCAGCCCGTCCAGGTCGATGTCGGGGTTATCCACCAGCGCGTCGATCGCGTCGCAGACCTCACCGAGGTTGTGGGGCGGGATGTTGGTGGCCATGCCAACCGCGATGCCGGAGGAACCGTTGACGAGGAGGTTCGGGTACCGCGAGGGCAGCACCGCCGGTTCCTTGCGGGAATCGTCGAAGTTGGAATCGAAGTCGATGGTATCCTTGCCGATATCCATGACCATATACTGGGCCATCTTGCTCATCCGCGACTCGGTGTACCGGTAGGCGGCCGGCGGGTCGCCGTCGATTGAGCCGAAGTTGCCGTGGCCCTCGACCAGCGGGTAGCGCATCGAAAAGCTCTGCGCGAGCCGGACCAGCGCGTCATAGACCGACGCGTCGCCGTGGGGATGGTAATGGCCCAGCACGTCGCCGACGGTGGTCGCGCACTTCTTGAAAGGCTTATCGGGGGTCAGGCCCGCCTCGTGCATCGTGTAGATGATCCGCCGGTGGACCGGCTTTAAACCGTCCCGCACGTCCGGCAGCGCGCGGGAAACGATGACCGACATCGAGTAGTCGATGAAGGACTTTCGCATCTCGCGGTTGATGTCGGCGACCTTGACGATCGTACCTTCCTGGTTGATAAAATCGTTGTCCTTATCCATGTTTTACTCCTTAAAGGGAATGCTTGTTACTCATTGGGGCGCTGGAACCGGTTTCGCTGCCCTTAAGGCAGCGACCAGGCTCCTCGCCTGGACTCGCCAAGTTTCACTTGGATGGACCAAAGGCTCTGCCTTTGGAAACCGCAAGCCCTTTAAAAAGGGCTTGACCCTAAACTTTTGCCCGACGCGGTGTGCGTGCCCGCCCCGCCGCCGCTGGACTGCGGACGCGCGGCGCCGCAGTCTTCGGTGCTGACATGGACGCTCGGAACGTCCGGTGGGTAAACCGGAAACGCCGTTCTTTTAGTTCTCTCACCGAAAACAGCCTGCGGGGCCGAAGCGTCCTGACTGCTGGGCTCTGTCTCGCGGGAACGGACGTAGGCATCATGGGATTGTCAAGGGGCTTGCTCCTTGACCAGAGTCCAGAGACAGAGTCTCTGGCAGGCGCCCACTTCCCGTACCGCCGAAGCTGCCCACGGCTACTGCACCCGAAACCAAGCGTGCGCAGCACCCAAAAAATAATCAAAAAAAGATTTTACCGGCAAACTTTGCGGTACTCACTTCTTCTCCTGATACCGTTCCTTCAGCCCGTCCTTCAGCATCTGGCGCACCTCCGAAAACTTTTCCGGCAGGACGCAGCGTTTGGGGACGATGAAGACCTTCTCCCGGCTGACGCAGAGGGTGAAGGCGTTTTCCAGCTCGACCGCCGAAAATTCCGGCGACGAATAGCGGATGAGGTAGCTGCCGCCGCCCTCGGGGATCAGGATCCCGACCGGCGTCACCGTCAGCTTATACTGCGCCGGGTCCGCCTCAATCGCCTTCACGGTGTTCTGGATATGCCGGTAGGGCATAAACCAGAGCATGAAGATGACGAAGACGCTGATGCCGATAAAGACCTTGCCCATATCGTAGCTGGGGTCTACCCAGACCGCCTGCCCGTAGAGGATGGCGATGACCGCGAGGATGGCGGTGTAGATCATGTTCTTCTTAAAGGCGACCTTCCGCTGGAAGGCCTTCATCCCGGGGACGATCTCCTCTTTCCGCATATCGTACTCGATTTCGACCCCGCCGATTTCCGCCTCTTCCTCTTCCGAGAGCCGGTCGGACTCAATCCAGGGCTTGGAGACGGCGTATTTGTCCGCCGTCAGCCCCTGGTCGGTGACCAGCTTCGCGTGCCCGGAAGGGGCGTGGGGTGTAAACTCGTCCTCTTCATCCGCGCCGGCAACGGCTTCTTCCCCGTCCGAAACGGCTTCGGCTTCCGTTTCGGACGAGGCCACCGCTTCCTCCGGCCCGGAAACCGCTTCCGCCGGCATTTCCGCCGCCGTCATCGTTTCCTGTCCTTCCGCCGGTTCAATCCCCGGCATCTCTTTTCTTTCCAACCGCGCACTTCCTTCCTGTCTGTTGTCCCCGCGCCGCAAAACCGGCGCTGACACCGGTTTTTCCAACCAACTGGGGCAGTCAAAAAAGTTTTACTCGATTTTTTTCAAAAAATCGCGGGAGTGGAGAGGGCAGAGCCCTTTCCCAGGCGCCCGCCTTCCGTACTCCCGAAGCTTTTCACTGCTGTAAAACCTTCCGGCATACGGTGCGCAGCACCCAAAATATGATGCCAAAAATCACACGTCCAGATTCTTGACATGCCTTGCGTTCTTCTCGATAAACTCCCGTCTCGGCTCGACCTTGTCCCCCATCAGCATCGTGATGGTGGCGTCGGCCTGGGCGGCGTCGGTCAGCTCGACCCGGACAATCGTCCGGTTATTGGGGTCCATCGTCGTCTCCCACAGCTGGGAGGGGTCCATCTCGCCGAGGCCCTTGTACCGCTGGATCTCGACCTTGTACTTGCCCCCCTCCGACATCTCGGCGATATACTTATCCCGCTCGGGGTCGGAGAAGGCATAGTTGACCTTTTTGCCGCGGGTCAGCTTGAAGAGGGGCGGCTGGGCGAAGTAGATATGCCCTTCCTCAATGAGCGGCCGCATAAACCGGAAGAAGAAGGTTAAAAGCAGCATCCGGATGTGGGAACCGTCGACGTCGGCATCGGCCATGATGATGACCTTGCCGTAGCGGAGCTTACTAAGGTCCAGCTCGTCCCCAATCCCGCAGCCGAGGGCGGTCACCACCGGCATCAGCTTTTCGTTGCCGTAGACCCGCTCGAGCCTGGCCTTCTCGACGTTTAACATCTTGCCCCAGAGCGGCAGGATCGCCTGGAACCGGCGGTCGCGCCCTTCCTTGGCCGAGCCGCCCGCCGAGTCGCCCTCGACGATATAGATTTCGGTGACGGTGTTGTCCTTCGAGGTGCAGTCGGCAAGCTTGCCGGGCAGCCCGCCCGATTCCAGCACCGACTTCCGCCTCGTCAGCTCCCTCGCCCGCTTGGCGGCCTCCCTCGCCCGCTGGGCGGCGAGGCACTTGTCGAAGATGGCCTTCGCGACCGACGGGTTTTCCTCAAAGTAGGTGGAAAGCCCCTCGTAGACCATCTTGCTCACCAGCGCCTGGGCTTCGGGGTTGCCGAGCTTGGTCTTGGTCTGGCCCTCGAACTCGCATTCGGGGAGCTTGACGCTGACAATCGCGGTGATCCCCTCCCGGACGTCGTCGCCGGTCAGGTTCTGGTCGTTTTCCTTCAGCAGCTTCTTGGCGTGCCCATAGTCGTTAAACGCCCGGGTCAGCGCCGTCTTAAAACCGTTTTCATGGGTGCCGCCGTCCATCGTGTGGACGTTGTTGGCGAAGCTCTTGACCACTTCCGAATAGCCGTCGTTATACTGGATCGCCACTTCCGCCAGCAGCCCCCCGTCCAGCCGGGTCAGGTGGATCGGCGGGGTATGCAGCGGGGTCTTGGACTGGTTTAAGTGCTCGACAAAGGAGCTGATGCCCCCCTCGTAATAGAGGTCGTCCTGCCGGATGTGCTCGGTATCGTCGGGGGAGGAGGCCTCCCGGTAGTCGGTCAGGATAATCCGCAGCCCGGCGTTTAAGAAGGCCTGTTCCCGCAGGTCGGAGAGCAGCGTCTCGTAATCGAAGACGGTGTCCGGGAAGATCTCGGGGTCGGGCTTAAACTGGACGGTGGTGCCGGTCTCGGCCCCTTCCGGCAGGTCGCCGGTGATCTTCAGCTCCTCGTCGTACTTGCCGCCGTTATGGAAGTGCTGGTAGTAGATGTGCCCGTTCGAGCGGATGGTCAGGTCCAGCGATTCGGACAGCGCGTTGACAACCGACGCGCCGACGCCATGCAGGCCGCCCGAGACCTTGTACCCGCCGCCGCCGAACTTGCCGCCGGCGTGCAGGATGGTGTAGGCGACGGTCGCCGCCGAAATCCCCTCTTTCGGATGGATGCCGGTGGGGATGCCGCGGCCGTTATCTTCGACCCGGATGACGTCCCCCGGCAGGATATCGACCTTGATCCGGGTACAGTACCCCGCCAGAGCCTCGTCGATCGCGTTGTCGACGATCTCCTTGACCAGATGGTGCAGGCCGGACAGGCTGGTCGAGCCGATATACATACCCGGGCGCTTGCGGACCGCTTCCAGCCCTTCCAGCACCTGGATCTGCGTTTCATCGTAGTTGTTTTCTTCCGGCTCTTCAAAGAGCCGTTCGAGTCGCTCAGTTTCGTTTGACATTCTATCCTCCAAACCATAGACCAGCCGGCCTCACCGGCAGCGTGGGGTATAACGCGAATTTGTTTTTGGATTATTTTTTGGGTGCTGCGCACGCTTTGTTTCGGGTGCAGCAGCCGTGGACAGCTTCGAAAGTACGGGAAGTGAGTGCCTGGGAAAGGGCTCTGCCCTCTCCACTCCCGCCAGCCCTTTAAAAAGGGCTGGACCCTAAACTTCTTATGCCGACGTCCGTTCCCGCAAGACAGAACTCAGCAGTCAGGACGCTTCGGCCCCGCACCCGCTTCCGTCAGGCAGCCCTAAGAACGGCGTTTCCGGTTTACGCGCCGGACGTTCCGAGCGTCCATGTCAGCACCGAAGACTGCGGCGCCGCGCGTCCGCAGTCCAGCGGCGGCGGGGCGGGCACGCACACCGCGTCGGGCAAAATTTAGGGTCAAGCCCTTTTTAAAGGGCTTGCGGATTCCAAAGGCAGAGCCTTTGGCGAGTCCAGGCGAGGAGCCTGGTCGCTGCCTTAAGGGCAGCGAAACAAGCCATTCATGCCGGACTAAAAATCCAGCCCGTTCCCCTCGGCGCGGCGGCGGAGGGTGGAGGCGGCCAGCTGGGAGAGGTAGACGGTCTCGCGGCGGGCGGGTTTGCCGGCCCGGGCGGGGGCCCGTCTGCCGGACGGGGCGCAGAGGACGAAGGATTTCGGGATATCCTCGGCGACGGTGACGACCGTCCCCTCCTGCTGGCGGGCCCGGAGGAACTCGCGGGTGAATTTGGAAACCGAGGTGTTGTCCAGGTCGAAGATGCCGATGAGGCTATCCTCCGACACGATCGTCTCGCTGCCGATATGCAGGTACAT
>DVHA01000177.1 GCA_018712425.1 Candidatus Faecivivens stercoravium
TACATTTTCGCTGTACTGCAAGACCCCCCACCGCTCGATCGACCCCGCGTCCTCTTTCACAAAGAACTCCCGCCGCCCAGTCTTGCGGTTTTTCCGGACCAGCTGGATGCGGTTGTAGGTGTCCTGCCCGATCTCTTCGGTCGCGAGGTAGCCGGAGAGGCAGTTCTCCCCGGTGAGGGTAAGCCCGGTGCGGAGGTTTTCCTCCCGCATCAGCCGCAGCACCCCCGCGTCGTCAAAGAGCGTCAGCCGCCCGCCGCCCATCTTCTCGCTCTCGTCGATTGCCGTCGAGATGATGTCGAGGAGGGTCTGCTGGTCGCAAGTCAGCTCCTCCAGCTTGACGCCCCCGTCCTCCGCCGTTCCGAGGGTGAGCCCCCGTTCGCCGCAGATATCCCTTACAATCTCCGCCGCCGACAGGTTCACATACGCTTTCGTATCCTTGCAGAGCAGGTACCGCATACTGTCCGCCGCAATAAGCGTCCGCCCGCCCCTCTCCGCCCCGACGGTGAAGAGGTACCCGGCGAAGACGTCGGTCCCCTCGACAGATAGCCGTGCCTCCATCCCACACCGCAGCGGGACGCTCTTGTCCGGCGTGAACACCTCCATTGTCCCGGCCGCCGCCAGCCGTTTGCTTTTGAGCGTCACGCTCCCGCAGGGCAGCTCGGCCGTCCGCCCGTCGCCGGTTATAATCAACTTGATATCCATTTTTCACCTGCTTTTTAGATCATTTTTTGGGTGCTGCGCACGCTTTGCTATCAGTAGCAAAGCCGTGGCCAGCTTCGGAAGTACAAAAACTGACCGCCTGCCAAGGAGCTCTGCTCCTTGGATTCTCGCCACCCCTTTAAAAAGGGCTGGACCCTAAACTTCTAATGCCATCCGCTCTACAGAACAGGAAAAACATAAGGTAATTTCCCGCCACTGCCCTTGTCATTCTTCATTCAAAACTAAACGCCCTCCCGCCATACACCACCGTCTCGACGAAATACCGCACATCGTCCATCGCGTGGTCGTTCTCCTTCAGCGGCGCCTCCTTCGCCCCTCCCTCTTCCCACCGGTAGAGGGAGAACTCCCGGATGGTATCCCGGCAGCTTTTGTGGAAGAGAATCCGCCCCGCCGCCAGCTCCTCCGACAGATGCCGGATACCGGTCAGCACCCCATTTTTCGCCTTCCGGACGTTTAACTGCCTGTGTTCCCGGATGCACTGGATAAAGCTGGCGGCCGACGGGTCGACGATGACCGTCAGCTTCTCCTCCCCGGCGAGCTTCAGGAGCGCCCGGTGGTACTGTTCGTCGGTCATCGGCCCCTTTTCCCGGCCGTTATAGTAAAATTCCCGGATGCGGTACCATTTCCCGTCCGCCTCCCCCCACAGCCCGGCCGAAAAGGGGTTCATCGTCCCGTAGTCGACCGAAATCACCTTCCGGGAGAAGCATTCCGGGAGTTTTGCCACCACATGCTTTTTCGGGTCGAACATCGGGTAGACCAGCCCCTCCGCCATCGCCCATTCCCCCAGGATAAACCGCCGGTAGAACACCCCGGCGTACATCCCCCGGTAGCGCTTTTTGACCGCCTCGGAGAGCGACGGGTTATCCTCCATCGTAAAGTGGACCCGCAGCACCTTTTTCTCCTCCGCCTTTAAAATCCACTCCTGATAGAGCCAGTGGTTCGGCCCCTCGGGGTTGAGGCTCATCCAGACCTTCGCCCCCTCTTCCGAGCAGCGGGCCATCGCCTGCTCGATGAAACTCCGGGGCATCACCGCCGCCTCGTCCAGCAGCACGCCCCCCAGCGTCATCCCCTGGATCAGCGCCGCGCTCCCCTCGTCCTTGCCGCCGAAAAAGTGGAAGCGGTTTTTCTTCTTCCCCCTGGCCACCTGCATCATGTTCCCCGACTCGGTCACCCGGTAGAGCCCCATGAGCTCCCTTTTCAGCGGCGTGATCACATTCCGCCGGCAGGCCCCGACCGTCTTGCCGCAGATGGCGAAGTCGGTCCGGTCGAAGCACTCCATCGCCCAGAGGATGAAGGAGACCGACACCGCCGTCGTCTTGCCCGACCGCACCGCCCCGTCGCAGATGACCGCGTCATACTTTTCCCGCTCCTTTTCATCCACCCACCAGGAGAGCACCCGCCGCTGCTTTTCACTAAACCCCTTGATCTTATGCAACCATAACCCCCAGCCTTTCTAAAAGTGATGTGCGCCCTTCGGGCGCGTGATGGATTGCCCTGCGGGCAAAGTGATGCAGCGCTGCGCGCCGTGATGTGTTCCCCGTTGGGGAACGTTAAGGTACGCTTCGCTCATTTAAAAAGCTTTCCGGAAGAGCTCTGGACAAATTATCGCCAGACCTTTCCGGAAACTGTTTTTTAAATGGAGAAATGCGGAGCATTTCCAGCCATAACGTTCCCCGCAGGGGAACATCATCACAGGCCCGCAGGGCCGGCATCACTGCGCGAAGCGCATCATCACTTATCACCTATTTCCCGGAGCGCCTCCAGCAAACTCCCTTCCTCCTCGTCGCCCTCTCCCGAAAGCATCTCGTAGAGCTTAAAGAGGGCCCGTTCCTTGGAGTAGAGTTTCATCGAGACCTTCCCCCCTGACCCGACCGACACCTCGGCGATCGACCGGGTGTCCAGAAGCCCCGAATCGGCCGGCCGCACCTCGAACCCCTTTTCCCCCTCCCCGAAGGAGAGGTAGCGCCCGATGTCGTCGAAGGCGATGTGGGCGATCTCGGCCTTGACCCGCTCGAGGGTCGGCCTGTCCAGTTCCGCCTCCCGCTCTTCCAGCGCGGCCCGCTTGCTCTTAAGCCGCCGGAGCACCGCCCGGCCGTTGGCCCCGTCGCTCCAGCCTTCCCGCCCTTTTAGCCCCGATTCCCGGAAAGCCGCCGCCTCGTCCAGCGTCCGCCGGTAGGCCCGCAGAAACCGGACCTCCCCTTCGGTCAAATCCATACTCAAACCCCCGCCTCCTTTACCCGGTAAACCCGGTCTTCCAGC
>DVHA01000178.1 GCA_018712425.1 Candidatus Faecivivens stercoravium
ACCTACACCGGTGTCGACGGTGAAAAGCACCGCCCGATTATGATTCACCGGGTCGTCTTCGGTTCGGTCGAACGGTTTATCGGCATCCTGATCGAGCACTTTGCCGGTGCCTTCCCCTTCTGGCTGGCCCCGGTCCAGGTCAAGGTCCTGCCGATCTCCGAAAAGTACGCGGAATTTGCCGAGGGCGTCCGCAAAAAGCTGGACGAAGCCGGCATCCGCACCGAAATCGACCTCCGCTCCGAAAAGATCGGCTACAAGATCCGTTCGGCGCAGATGGAAAAGGTGCCCTATATGATGATCCTGGGGGACAAGGAAGCGGAAAGCGGCCTCGTTTCGGTCCGCGCCCGCGACGGCAGCCAGGAGACCCTGTCGCTGGACAGCTTTATCGCCCGTGCGCATAAGCTAACTGCCGAAAAGACAGCCGAATAAACGGAAACCCCCGGGGCGCGGACGCGGCCGTCCTTGCCCCGGGGCTTCTGTTAGGTAATGCTGCGCCGGTCGGTCAGGCCGAAGCTGATGGACAGCGCGCTGTCGACCGAATGCATCGTTTCGGGGGTGATTTCCCCCATCTTTTCCCGCAGCCGTTTTTTGTCGATCGTCCGGACCTGTTCGAGCAGGACCGTCGAGTCCTTCTGCAGCCCGCAGCTTTTGGCGCTGAGCTCGATGTGGGTGGGGAGCTTTGCCTTATCCCGCTGGGAGGTGATGGCCGCCGCGATGACGGTCGGGCTGTATTTGTTGCCGACGTCGTTCTGGATGATCAGCACCGGCCGCACGCCGCCCTGTTCGGAGCCGACGACCGGCGACAGGTCGGCATAGTAGATTTCCCCCCGGTGGACGGGGGAATCGGTATGGTTGGACACGCTTACCGCTCCTTTCTTTTCTGTTTTTATGTGTTAGCCGTATGTCTGCCGGCGGGCGGCCCCTGACCGGAAAAGGGGGCTGCCGCCGCCGGATACCCTTAGTATGAGCAGCGGAAGGGGATTTCATACATTGGAACCGCCTTCCTTACCTTCATAATATGCCGGGGACAAACGTTTAGGGAGCGGGGGAGCGCATTTTTTCCGAGGGGAGGGATAACGATAGAATTACACATTGTACTGGTTGAGCCCCAGATCCCCCAGAACACCGGAAACATCTCCCGCACCTGCGCGGTGACCGGGGCGGTGCTGCACCTGGTGGGGCCGATGGGGTTCCAGATTGAAGACAAAAAGCTCAAACGGGCGGGGCTGGACTACTGGGACAAGCTGGATATCCGCTATTACGACGGCCTTCCCGACTTCTTCGCGAAAAATGCCGGCCCCTTTTACTATTTCACCACCAAGGGCCGCCATCGGTACACCGACGTTTCCTACCCGGATGGGGCCTACCTCGTCTTTGGGCGGGAAGATAAGGGCCTGCCGGAGCCCCTTTTAAAGGAAAACCCGGAAACCTGCCTGCGGATGCCGATGCGGCCGACGCTGCGAAGTCTCAACCTCTCCAATTCGGTCGCGATTGCCGCCTACGAGGTGCTGCGGCAGTGGGATTTCCCCGGGATGGAGACCGAGGGGCAGCTGCACACGATGCGCTGGGAAGACTAAGAGGAATGATATATGCCTGCGGCATATGATATCCGCGAAAGGTGCGGCAAATATAAGTTTAGGATCGACCCCTTTTTAAAGGGGTCGCGAGAATCCAAGGAGCAGAGCTCCTTGGCAGGCGCTTACTTTCCGTACTTCCGAAACTGCCCACAGCTTTGCCACTGATAATGAAGCGTGCGCAGCACACAGAAAATGATCAAATAACCAAGGAGGAACAGCCCATGAACCAGACCCTGATTGTGACCGATTCCGCCAGCGACGTCCCCGCCGAACTGGAAGCCCGGTACGGGATCCGGATCCTGCCCTTTTCGATCGTCGTCGATGGGAAGTCCTACGTTGAGCGGAAAGATTTTACGCCGGCCGAGTTCTATCAGATGATGCTTTCGGCCCACGACCTCCCGACCCACGCCCAGATCACCCCGATGGAATTCGTAGAGGTCTACCGGCAGGCGGAGGAAGACGGCTACCAGTCGGTCATCTATATCAGCATCAACTCCCACGGCTCTGGCACCTTCAACAGCGCCCGGCTGGCGATCGACACCTATAAGGAAGAGAACCCGGAGAGCAAGCTCCAGGTCTACTGCGTCGACAGCCTTTCCTATACCCTCGGCTACGGCTATATGGCCGTCGAGGCGGCAAAGAAGGCGGAGAAGGGGACCCCTGCCCCCGAGATTGTCCAGTACTGCGAAGACTGGGCGAAGAAGTCGACCATCTATTTCACCCCCTTTACGCTGGAATACGTCCGCAAGAGCGGCCGGGTCAGCTGCGCCGCCGCTTTCGTCGGGGGCTTAATGGGGTTAAAGCCGCTGATCACCTGGGAAAACGGCGACTCCAAGACCCTCCAAAAGCTCCGCGGGGAGAAGGCGGTCATTCCGGCCCTCGTCCAGATGGCGACTGCCAACATGGTCCCGAAGACCGATTACTGCATCGTCTCCGGCCTTCGCCCGGAGGTGGCGGAGCAGCTGGCGGCCGAGATGGAGAAGGCGGTCGGTTATCCGCCGGCGCTGATGACCCCGGCCAGCCCCGTCATCGCGATCAACGCCGGCCCCGACCTAGTCGCCGTCTGCATCCGCGACCGCAATAAGTAAGGCGCTCGTAAATTTTTGTCCGCTTTTGCGGGAAATTTTCCGGAAACACTTGCAAAATTCTGTAAAAAGAGGTAAACTGTTATTAGATTGTCAAGGGTGTGCCAATCGGCGGCCCTTTAGCCGGCAATCTGTCCTTTTGCGAAAATTTTTTATGGAAGGAAGATACCCATGCCCTCTTACAACAAAGTTACGGTCGACGATATTAACGTCGCCGGCAAAAGAGTCCTGGTCCGCTGCGATTTCAACGTGCCGCTGAAAAACGGCGTCATCACCGATGAAAACCGCATCAACGCCGCTCTCCCCACGATCAAAAAACTGATCGCCGACGGCGGCAAGGTCATCCTCTGCTCTCACCTCGGCAAGCCGAAGAACGGCCCGGAAGAGAAATTCTCCCTTGCTCCCGTTGCGAAGGCCCTTTCTGAAAAACTTGGCCAGGAAGTCAAGTTCGCCGCTGACGACGAAGTTGTCGGCGAGAACGCCAGAGCAGCTGTCGCCGCGATGAAGGACGGCGACGTCATCCTCCTGCAGAACACCCGTTTCCGCAAGGAAGAAACCAAGAACGAAGAGGCTTTCTCGAAGGATCTTGCTTCCATCTGTGACGTATATGTCAACGACGCGTTTGGTTCTGCCCACCGCGCCCACTGCTCCACCGCCGGCGTTACCGACTACATCAAGGAAAACGCCGTCGGCTACCTGATGGGCAAAGAGCTGACCTACCTCGGCAACGCGGTCAACGACCCGGTCCGCCCGTTTGTCACCATCCTCGGCGGCGCCAAGGTTGCGGACAAGCTGAATGTCATCGAGAACCTGCTGAAGAAAGCCGACACCCTGATCATCGGCGGCGGCATGGCCTACACCTTCCTCAAGGCGCAGGGCATCCCGGTCGGCGACTCGATGGTCGACGAGACCAAGATCGATTACTGCAAGGATATGCTGGCCCAGGCGGCTGAAAAGGGCGTTAAGATCCTGCTGCCGGTCGATTCGGTCTGCGCGAAAGCCTTCCCCGACCCGATCGACGCGGAAATCGAAACCACCGTTTACACCAAGGAAACCGGCATCCCGGACGGCATGATGGGCCTCGATATCGGGCCGGAAACCGCCAAGATGTACGCGGCTGAAGTGAAGAACGCCAAGACGGTCGTCTGGAACGGCCCGATGGGTGTCTTCGAGAACCCGATCCTCGCCAAAGGCACCTTCGCGGTTGCCCAGGCGCTGGCGGACACCGATGCCACCACCATCATCGGCGGCGGCGACTCGGCTGCGGCTGTCAACAGCCTCGGCTTCGGCGATAAGATGACCCACATCTCCACCGGCGGCGGCGCCTCCCTCGAATTCCTCGAAGGCAAGGTCCTCCCCGGCATTGCCTGCATCAACGACAAATAAGCAAAAACTTGAGGGCTCCCGTCCGCCAGTTTGGGCGGGCGAGAGCCTTTTCCTTTTGTGACGTTGGCAGATTCCTTTTTAGGATTATGTTTTGGGTGCTGCGCACACTTCGCTGATAAGCGGAGCAGCTGTG
>DVHA01000179.1 GCA_018712425.1 Candidatus Faecivivens stercoravium
CGGGTCCTTGCCGGAGAAGGCGCCGCCGCCGTGGCGGGCATAGCCGCCGTAGGTGTCGACGATGATCTTCCGCCCGGTCAGGCCCGAGTCGCCGGCAGGGCCGCCGACGACAAACCGGCCGGTGGGGTTGACGAAGTAACGGGTGTTTTCATCCAGCAGCTCCGCCGGGACAACCGGCCGGATGACCTCGCGGATGATGTCCTCCCGGATCTGGGAGAGGGGGATTTCGTCGGCGTGCTGGGTCGAGACGACAATGGTATCCACCCGGACCGGCTTGTCATCCTCATACTCGATGGTGACCTGGGTCTTGCCGTCGGGGCGGAGGTAGGAGAGGGTCCCGTCTTTGCGGACGGCGGTCAGCCGGCGGGAAAGGGCGTGGGCCAGCGAGATCGGCAGCGGCATCAGCTCGGGGGTTTCGTCGCAGGCGTAGCCGAACATCATCCCCTGGTCGCCGGCGCCGTTCTCGAGGCTGTCCTCGCCGGATTTTGCCTCCAGCGACCGGTCGACGCCGAGGGCGATGTCAGCCGACTGCTCGTCGATCGAGGTGAGGATAGCGCAGGTCTGGCCGTCGAAGCCGTATTTGGCCCGGTCATAGCCGATGTCGAGGATGACCTGGCGGGCGATCTTGGGGATATCGACATAGCAGCTGGTGGTGATTTCCCCCATCACCATCACCAGCCCGGTCGTGCAGCAGGTCTCGCAGGCGACCCGGCCGTTCGGGTCCTGGGCGAGGATTGCGTCGAGGACGGCGTCGGAGATCTGGTCGCAGATCTTATCGGGATGCCCCTCGGTCACCGATTCGGAAGAGAAAAAGGTTCTTGCCATAATGAGATGTACCTCCTTGTACAGGTCAGCCGCCGCGGGGGCGGGCAGGTTTCAGGCACAAAAAAAGTGCCTGCGTCGAGCGGGCACTGAATGAACGTCATCCGTATTCCCTCATCTCTCGACCGCATAAACGTCGTAGGAATTGGCACCGTTTCCGTTTGACCGGAGGGTTGCCGTGGCTTCACAGGTCCTGTACCTCCACCACTCTTGATAAGGTGATTATCGTAATCATTATATATGGGGGAGATACCTTTGTCAAGGGTTTTCCCGCAATTTCCGCGAATTTGGCGAATTTGGGAGAAAAAAAGAACACCGGACAGAAAAATTTACTTTCTTTTAAAACATATGTTTCAAAACCCCTTGACAACTTCATCTTCATCCAGTACAATAAGAATTGAAAATGGGGGGAGGGCTGTCAAAATTATGCCCCCGCGGGAGTTTACGTCAATGACAAAATATCGTAAAAACAGGCCGGATGGACCGGACCTTTCCGCCCATGAGTCGGCGCGGGTCAAAAAGGTGCTGCGCACCGGCGCGGCGGTAATCCTTGTGATCCTCGCGGGCTGCGCCGTCTGGTTCCTTGCGCATAATTTTACCGAACTTTATACGATTTTCACCTCCGACGACCCGGCCGCCGCGATGGACGCGTTTTTGGACGGCAACCGGTTTTTAGGCGTCCTCATCGTCTTCTGCATCCAGGTGGTGCAGGTGCTTCTGGCCTTCATCCCCGGCGGCCCGATGCAGATGGTGTCGGGGGCGCTATACGGCGGCTTTTTCGGCGGGCTGATCCTGCTGGCCGGGGCGGCAGCGGCCTCCTTCATCATCTGGAGCCTGGTCAGCCGGCTGGGGCAGGCGGCCATCGAGGCCTTCCACGACCGCCAGTCCACAAGCCGCCTTTTCAGGATCCGCGCCTTCCGGGAGGAAAAGAGCGCCGAGGCGCTGACCTGGGTCCTGTTCCTGATCCCCGGCGTCCCCAAAGACCTCCTCACCTATTTTGCGCCGCTCACACCGATGAAGCGGGGGCGGTTTATCTTTATTTCGACCATCGCCCGGATCCCCGGGATTTTCCTGACCACCTTTGCTTCCTCCAGCCTGATGAACGGCAACTTCTGGGCGTCGGCGCTGCTCTACCTCCTGATGTTCGGCGGCGCGCTGGCGGGGGGCTGGTACTACAAACGGCTGCACAGCGGCAGAAAAGGGGAACCGGACGGTGAATCCGGCCCGGAAGAAACCAAAGGGCCGAAAATGAAAGGATGAAAGACATTGAACATACTGATTGCGGGATGCAGCAAGATCGGCGCCTCCCTCGCCGGACAGCTCTCCTCCGAAGGGCATGACGTCTCGGTCGTTGACCAGTGGGAGGGCTCCCAGAGCCTCCTGCCGGACGATTACACCGGTTATTTTTCCACCGGTATCCTGATCGACGAGGACGTCCTCCGCAACGCCGGCATCGAGTCCTGCGACGCGGTAGCGGCGGTGAGCGACAACGACAACGTCAACATCATGGTCGCCCAGATCGCCGCCAAGACCTTCGGCATCGGCACCGTCATCACCTCCCTGGTCGACCCGGCTAAGGAACAGCGGTTCTGCTCCCTCTTGACCACCGTCTGCCCCACCAACATCGCCGTCGCCTCCCTCAAGGGCTATATCCTCCAGCGGGAGCGCCGCCAGATTACGATGGGCTCTTCCACCCTCGACGTCTTCCTGATGCCGGTCCCGCCCCACCTTATCGGCCGCCGGGCGGCGGATATCGATTCGCCCGAAGGGGAGATGGTGCTGGGCGTGCTGCCGGCAGAGAGCAGCACCCTCCAGCTGGCAAAGGACAGCCGCAGCCCGCTGACAGAGGGCGACAGGCTCGCCGTCGTACGGATTATCGACTGAGAAAGGGCAGGATTACATGAAAGTCATCATCATTGGCGGCGGCAAGCTGGGTTTCTACCTTGCCAAAACCTTACAGGAACAGAAACACGACGTCGTTGTCGTCGAGACCGACCGGCGGACCTGCACCGAAGTGCTCCAGGGGCTGCAGATCCCGGTCATCTGCGGCGACGGCACCACCTCCGAGGCGCTCCGGGCGGCCGGGGCGGAAACGGCGGACGTCATCGTCGCCGTCACCGGCAAGGACGAGCACAACCTCGTCGCCTGCCAGCTGGCGAAGATGATGTTCCCGGTCAAGAAGACAATCGCCAAGGTCAACAACCCCAAAAACGCCCCCATTATGCGCCAGCTGGGCATCGACGTCGTCATCTCCTCGACCGACGCCATCGCCCGCCAGATCGAATGGGAGGTCGACCTCTCGGGCTTTAAGTACATCGCCGCCCTGGGGCAGGGGGAAGCGACGCTCCATGAGATCATGCTGCCGGAAAACTTTGCCTATTCCGGCTATAAGCTGTCAGACATCCGTCTTCCGCAGCAGTCGGTCATCGTCGCCGTCGAGCGGCAGTTCGAAGTGGTCATCCCCCGTGGTAACACCCAGATTTTCGCCGGCGACAAGCTGGTCGTCCTGGTCAAGGGCAACGAGCTCGACCTGGTGCGCGACCGCCTGAAACTGTAACCCTTTGCCTCGAAAGGAGGGCATGTTATGCAGAACAACAAAGCGATGCTGATTTACGACTATATCCGCGACTGCATCCAGAACCACAACTTCTCCCCGACCGTGCGGGAAATCTGTGAAAACGTGGGGATCAAATCGACCTCCACCGTCCACTATTACCTGCAAATGCTGGAGGAGAAGGGGTATATCGTCAAGGACCCGCTGAAAAAGCGGACGATCAAGCTGCCGGGCGGCGGCTCCAAGTCGGTCCCCCTCCTCGGCACGGTCACAGCCGGGATCCCGATTACCGCCATCCAGGAAATCGAGGAATATATCCCGGTCAGCAACCTCTCCGGCAACGCGGAGGACTACTTCGCCCTCCATGTCCGGGGGACGAGCATGGTCGGCGCGGGGATCCTGGACGGGGATATCGTCATCGTCCGGCAGGTGCCGGTGGCCGACAACGGGGACATTGTCGTCGCGATGATCGACGACGAGGCGACGGTCAAACGGTTTTACCGGGAGGACGGCCATATCCGCCTCCAGCCGGAAAACCCCGAATATGAGCCGATTATCACCACCGAGGCGGTTATCCTCGGCAAGGTCGTCACGCTGATGCGGAATTACGAATAATAAACGGGAAGGCCCCGCCGGATGCTTTTGGCATCCGGCGGGGCCTGTTTTGCAGCAGGACGGAATCTCTGTTCAAAATACTACCGGTACAATCACGCCCCATCGGCCGTGCCGGTAAAGGTAACCTGCGACTCATAACTCCCGTCAGTGATGCAGATATAGGTCTTGCCGACGTTGACGGTGAGAGGGTCTCCGGAAGAATCGGTGAGGGTAAGAGGGTCCTCGACGCCGCCCTTGC
>DVHA01000180.1 GCA_018712425.1 Candidatus Faecivivens stercoravium
CGCTATGCCGAAGAGGCGGAAGAGCCGCTTTTCACCTTTGCGGTGCTGTCGGATACTCATGTCACCCGGCGGCTGATTTCCCACAATAACGCCAATTACTGGCAGGCCCTCCGGCAGATCACGACCGAGGCGCCGTCGACCGAATTGATCGTCATTAACGGCGATATTACCGATAACGGCGCTCCCGGCGAATACGAATCGCTTTTGGATATCGAGGGGATGTTCCCCGACCTGCCGGCCGTATACTATACGATCGGCAACCATGATTCCGACAAAAACGATTCGGACTTTTCCGTCCTGCGGGAGCGGTTTCTGGAACTGACCGGCACCGAAGAGGTGTATTACAGCTTTGAAGCGGGCGGTTCAACCTTTATCATGCTCGGCAACGAAGGTGCCGAAGGGGAAGACCCCGACCTGGCCAACCTGTCCGATACCCAGCTTAACTGGCTGGATGAGACGCTGGCGGAAGCCGTGGAAACAAACCCCGGCCGGCCGGTCTTTATCTTCATCCACCAGCCGATGGAAGGGACGGTGGCCGCGACCTTTGAGGGGAGCGACATCGCCCAGTCGGCGGAGCTGATGGAGATTATCGAAAAATATCCGGAGGCGGTCGTCTTCTCCGGCCACACCCACCGTTCGATGACCGGGACCCTCGCCCTGCGGAGTGAGGACGGCTTTGTCAGCTATCTGCATGACGGGGTGGTCTGCGCCGTCTGGGACGGCACCCAGGACACCTACGACAGCCAGGGGCTCGTCGTTTCGGTCTATGAGGATTATATCCGGGTGCAGGGGAGGAGCTTTGCGGACGATGCCTGGCTGCCGCTCTGTAATTGGAAGATCGGGCTCGATTAAAGGGATTTTGAACAGAAAATTTACAGAAAACTCACGAGTACCGCCTTATTTTGTGTTTTGGCTACTTGTTTTCTTTTCTGTTTTGTGATAAAATAGGTAAAGAGTTGATTCCTGACGGAATCGGACCAAATATCAAGGAATGGAGAACGAACCCATGGCTATTTTCAATAAAGATAAGAAGGGTAAGAAGAAAGAAGAAGAAATCGCGGCGGAAGCAAATGCGCAGAATACCGCTGCGGAAGAAGCGCCTAAGATTTCGATGACCAAGGGCGGCCAGGAAACCCCTGTCCAGGAAAAGAAGCCCGGCGCCAATGCCCGGCAGTTTACCGGCCCGCAGGCGGAACTGATGAAGAAGATTGAGAGCATCGCCAAAGCTATGTACGAAGGCAAACGCGACTGCTACCTGATCCTCGATCCCCGCACCACGCTGGAAGAACTGGAAAAGGGCGAACGCCTCCGCCCGATGATCAGCCCCTTGAATCAGCAGCGCCCGCTGCCGGTCATCCGGATTGCGACCGGTTCGATCGTTGCGGAGCAGGTTGCCCGCAACTACAACTGCGTTTCCGGCGACACCGCGCTGGTGGCGAAGATCCCCTTTGCCAATATCTTCACCCTGCTCAACAACCTGATGATCCCCGGCATCTTCGGCTTCGTCGTCTATGAGGGCGGCAAGGAGTATGTCGGCAGCACCGTCCATATGTGCTCTTACGTCATCAGCGAGCTGCTCCAGAAGGACGCGAAACCTTATCTCGACCAGGCCCGGGCAATCCAGGCGCTGCACAACATCCGCGTCTCCAAGAGCAAGTTCTATATGATCGCGTCGGAAGGCTCCACCAAAGAGGATGCCCAGACCGGAAAGTTCCGTCCTGCCTTCATCGGCCAGAACGGCCGTGCCGTCTGCCCCGTCTTCGGCGTCAAGTCGGTTGCGGAGAACATGGTTTCCAAGATCTCCCAGAAGCTGATGCTGGTGGAGATGAACACCAACCAGATGCTGGATAAGCTGACCGAGATCCAGATCAACACCGGCCGCGATTTCCCGGTCCTGTTTGCGGAAGCTTCTGCGCCCCATGTGATGGTTTCTTCCGGCTTTATCGGCCTGGTTTGCGACATCAACCGCATCCCGAAGCCCGCCGTCTTGACCCAGCCGAAGGTTAAGCCCGAGGTTGTTTCGATGGAAGAGGAGCCGTCTGAAGCCCCGAAGATTGAGGTTGTTGCTTCCAACGACCATCCCGAAGCGGAAGAGAAGACGGAAGAAAAGCCGGAGAATAATGAATAACTTCTATGTTTTTTCTGCATTTTATCCTTCCAGTTTCGACCAAAACCGTCTTGTAGAATCGAACAGGCTGTACCTGGGGTACAGCCTGTTTTTTGTATGCTTTGCCGTTTTTGCTGGAATAAATGGCTTGTCCGCCCATGCAAAATCATATTCTGCCTTCCGCTCCCATAGGATGGAGTCGGATGGGAAAAGCCATCCAGGAAGGAAGGAAGCTGCATGGTTAAAAAAATCCGGTTGATGGCGGCGGTGCTGTTCAGTTTATGGGCCCTGCTTTTTGGCTGTCCGCAGATGGCGGGGGCGTCGGATACGGTTTCTGACGCAATCCCGACTGTGCCGTATACCCTGCAAGAGAAAGAGATGCTGGGGTATATTGTCCAGCAGGAAGCGGGCGGCTATGGCCTCCAGCATAAGCAGACGATCGTCCAGGTGGTGTTAAACCGTGTCCGGTCGGAGGATTTCCCCGATACGATTTACGGTGTGCTGACCCAGGCAAACCAGTTTTCATCCCTCTCCAACTGGTATTCCCGGCGCAATCCGCCGGACGCCGTCACGCTGGAAGCGGTTGAGAGCGTTCTGGGCGGAGAATACATCGACGTGACGAACGGCGCTACCTTTTTCTATGCGCCGCGCTGGGCGGGAGGCGCTTCGGGCTGGTTTGAAAGCAGCCTGCAATATCTCTTTACCCTTGACGGCCACCGTTTTTTCAAGGCGGCGTAACAGACAGGCCCCGGGCTGCGGCTTCTGCCGTTACCCGGGGCCTCTATGTGTTTATAGTTTGCTGTAACCGTAGCTGTTGACAATTGCGTCGATCCGCTGGCCCGCTTTGCACATCGGGCAGTCGGCCGAATGGTAAATCTGATAATCCGGTACGTCGGTCAGGCTGAAAATTGTGTGGATGGGGATATCCTTGACCGATTCGATGGCACTGAAGACGGCGCTGATCCCGGCGGGGATGCCGCCGTAATAGTTTACGCAGTCGATTGCCCGGTTGATCGTCTTGCCGGTTGTAACCGATGCGACCAGCAGCAGGACATGTTTCCCATAGACCATCCGCTGGACGTTGTCCCGGAACAGCATCTGGTTGCTGGGGTTGATCTCCGGCGTGATAACGGCAATCGACTGGTCGCGGTTGATGCCGGCGAGGCTGGATCCCGCGATGGCGCGGGCGAGGAAAGCGCCGATGATTTCGGTGCCGTCGAGGCAGACGATCGTCTCGACCGGGACGCTGACAAAAGCCGTTGCCAGTTCAGCAGCCGCTTCTTTGGCCATCAGATGCATACACTTGACCGACGTCATATCGATATAATAGTTGACGTGGGAATGGCTGGTGGCAAAATGTCCGGGGATAATCGAGATAGACAAGCGGCGATTTTTTTGAGATTCAACTTTTATAGCCCGTGTTTCCATGTACGGATGCTCCTTTCAGGGTAAGCTGGCTTTCAGCCTAAGAGTATTTTACCACAAATTTCACAGAGTGTAAAGAGTTTTTATATATTTTATCAGAAAATAAAATTTACAGCTGAGTAAAATAAAGCCCGTTGAAAAAAGGCTGAAAATCAGGTATAATAAATTTATATAGACTTTTTTGACATCTGCCGACAGAAAGACAGGGAAGAACAAATGAAAATTACCGATATTGTAAGAAGCCGTCCGGTTACCATCTCCTGCGAGCTGTTCCCGCCGAAAAAGGACAGCGATTTTGCCGGTGTGGCCGAAGCGGCCGGTAAAATCGCTACCCTCCGGCCCAATTTTATCAGCATTACCTACGGTGCCGGCGGCGGTACCCGCAAGAACACCGTTGAAATTGCTTCCATGGTGCAGGAAGAGTTCCATGTGACATCCATCGCCCACCTGACCTGCTTCTCGTCCACGCCGGATGAGGTGGACGGGCTGATCGAAAACATCAAGGCCCATCACATTGAAAATATCCTCGCTTTGCGGGGGGATCCGCCGAAGGACAACGCCCAGCCGCTGCCGGGCTACTACCAGCATGCCTGCCAGCTGATCGAACAGATCCGCCAACATGGGGACTTCTGCATCGGCGGCGCCTGCTATCCGGAGGGGCACGTTGAATGCGCCAACCGGGAACTGGATCTGGACTACCTCAAAATGAAGGTGGATGCCGGCTGTTCCTTTTTGACCACCCAGATGTTCTTTGACAACAACATCCTCTACCGGTTTTTGTACCGCGCGCTTGCCAAGGGGATCGACGTCCCGATCTTTGCCGGGATTATGCCGGTCATCAACGCCAAGCAGATTAAGCGTTCGGTCCAGCTGTCCGGCACGGAACTGCCGAACCGCTTTATCGGCATCATCGACAAATTCGGGGACGACCCGCAGGCAATGAAGCAGGC
>DVHA01000181.1 GCA_018712425.1 Candidatus Faecivivens stercoravium
TCCCAGGCACTCACTTCCCGTACTTCCGAAGCTGTCCACAGCTTTGCCACTGATAACGAAGCGTGCGCAGCACCCAAAAAATGCTTAAAAAACGACATCCAGTAACCAGTATGGATGTCCCAAAGGAGAAACTATATTTGAACCAGAAGATGGAAGTCCTTTCCCCGGCGGGGGATTTTGAGCGGCTGGAGACCGCCCTGCGGTACGGGGCCGACGCCGTCTACCTCGGCTCGACCGCCTACGGGATGCGGGCGTCGGCGGCGAGTTTTGACCTGCCGGCGCTGGAAAGGGCCTGCGCCCTTGCCCACGGGATGGGGAAACGGGTCTACCTCACCTGCAACACCCTCCCCCGGAACGATGAATTTGACGGCCTGCCCGCCTTCCTGCGGGGGGCGGCGGACGCCGGGGTGGATGCCTTTATTGTCACTGACCTCGGGGTGCTCTCGCTGCTGCGGGAGATGGTCCCGGGGGCAGAAATCCACATCTCCACCCAGGCCGGGGTCGTCAACTACCGGGCCGCCCGGGAATTTTACCGGATGGGGGCCAAACGGGTGGTGCTCGCCCGGGAGCTGTCCCTCGACGAAATCGCCGAAATCCGGGACAAGACCCCGCCCGAGCTGGAAATCGAGGTCTTTGTCCACGGGGCGATGTGCCTCTCCTTCTCGGGGCGGTGCGTCCTCAGCAATTATATGGCCTCCCGGGACGCCAACCGCGGCCAGTGCGCCCAGCCCTGCCGCTGGAAGTACGCGCTGATGGAGGAAAAACGGCCGGGGCAGTACTTCCCGGTCTTTGAGGACGAAGAGGGGACCTACATCTTAAACGCCAAGGACCTTTGCCTCCTCCCTTACATCGATAAACTGGCGGCGGCCGGGGTCACCTCCCTCAAAATCGAGGGGCGGGCCAAATCCGCCTACTATGTCGCCGCCGTCACCAACGCCTACCGGATTGCGGTGGACGATTTTTACGCCCGGCCGGAGGGGTGGCAGCTGCCGGGATGGCTCTCGGACGAGGTGCGGAAGGTCTCCCACCGGGATTATTCGGCCGGTTTCCTCTTCGGGCGGCCGGAGGCGGGCCAGCGGTATGAACAGAACGGCTATATCCGGCTGACCGACGTCGCGGCGGTGGTCGAACGGGTGGAGGATGGCCGGGTCTACTGCACCCAGAAAAACCGCTTTTTCGACGGCGACACCCTCGAACTGCTGGAACCGGGGAAACAGCCGGTTCCCTTTACGGTTACCGGGCTGCAAAACGGGGATGGGGAACCGATATCCGACACCCGGCACCCGGCGATGGCTTTTTCTTTCCCCCTTTCGCTGCTGCCCCATCCGCCGGCGGCGGGGAGCATGATCCGGAAGAATCTGGAAGGGTAACGCTCTCCATTCTCTGGGGGCCTGCACCCCCTTAAGACAACATCCGAAAGGAGTCCTCCCAAAATGGCAAAACATCAAAATCTGGGCCCCGGCGGCGTGCCGCTGCACAATACCCCCCGGGAGCAGGGGCTGTCCCTTTTTAAAACGCTGTGCATCCTCAATGTCGTCTGCGTCGTCATCGTCTTTTCGATGAGCGGCGTTATGGGGATGGGGACCTGGGGGATTGTCCTGACTGAGGCAATCTGCCTCCTGATCACCGGCGTCACCCTCTACTCCCAGAGCTGGGGGATGGGGGACAAGGACGCGAACCTCATCCAGTTCGGCCGGTACCAGTACGACCGGCTGAAACCCCTTAAAATGGGGCTGGTGGCGTTGGCGCCGGGCCTTGTATCGGATATTATCCTGATTGTCTGCAAGGCGTTAAACTGCCTCCTGTTCGGGCAGCTGGACGCACTGGTCCTCTTCCGGCTGATGAACGCGCCGGTCTGGCCGCTGATCAACCTGATCCACCCCTCCGGCCTGCTGCCGACCGAGGCCCACGAAGAAATGACGATCATGGCCGGTACCGCCTACGAGGAGGTTATCGAGGCTTCCGCCGGGACGCCGGGGGCTTCGTGGCTGAAGGTGATTGTCTTTGTGCTGCTGCCGCTGGTTTACCTCGTCTTTATCTGGCTGGGGTATGAGCTGGGGCGCCGCCGGTTCTCGATCGGCAATAAGCTGGTGTATGAGGACAAGGAGGGCGGCAAGTCCAAAAAGCGGTTCGGCATCAAACGGTAAGGATTTTCGGGTTCTGCCCCCCATTTCCCCCGCATATCCTCTCAGCGGGAGGCGGTGCAGATGGGCAAAAAAGATAAACTGCGCGGCGTTTGGCTGCATCTGCGGTCACTGGCGGTGGTATCGTTGATCCTCCTGCTGGTGACCGGTATTATTTTCGGGGTTTCGATGCTGCGGCAGGCGCTGTCGGACGGCGGCCCGCTGGCGGCGATGGGGGAAACGGTCGCCCGGGGGTCCATCCGCCCGGAGGTGGTGGTCGACCCCGGTCACGGCGGCATCGACGGCGGGGCGATCGGGGTGGACGGTTCGGTGGAAAAGGAGATTAACCTGTCCATCTCCCTGACCCTCCGGGATATCCTGGCGCTCTTCGGTTACGACGTCCGGATGACCCGGGAGGATGATATCTCCCTCGGTTCGGACGGGGGGAGCGTCCGGCAGCAGAAGCGGGGGGACCTGGAAGCGCGGCTGGCCGTGATGGAGGAGGACCCCGTCCGGCCGGTCATCATGATCCACCAGAACACCTTTTCCGAACCGGTTTACAGCGGCGCCCAGATGTTTTAT
>DVHA01000182.1 GCA_018712425.1 Candidatus Faecivivens stercoravium
ATACTCAAAAAAGACTTTTTCGACAAGCTGAAAGCTCCCCGCCGCATCAGGCAGGGAGCTTTTTCACATCTTTATTCTTCGCCGTTCCAGCAGTAGGTGCAGAGCTTCTCCGGCTCGATGCCGACCGACTCGATCATATCGTCGAGGCGGTGGTAGCGGAGGCTGGTGAAGTGGAGCTTCTCGCAGATCATATCCACCATCTTCTGGTATTTCTCGCTGTCGGGGTTGGCATACTCTTTGACCGTCTCGGTCGAAACGTCGTCGGTCCCCTCCAGTTCGCAGATCACCTGGCGGGCAATCAGCTCCATCTCGGAGCGGGAACGGGAGAAGTTGAGATACTTGCAGCCGAACAGCAGCGGCGGGCAGGCGGGACGGATATGGACCTCCTTCGCGCCGGAGGCATAAAGGAATTCGGTCGTCTCCCGCGTCTGGGTGCCCCGCACGATCGAGTCGTCGATCAAAAGGAGGCTCCGCCCCTCAATCAGGTCCTGGACCGGGATCAGCTTCATCTTGGCGATCAGGTCCCGTTTGCTCTGGTAGGTGGGCATAAAGGAGCGGGGCCAGGTGGGGGTGTATTTGATGAACGGGCGGGAGAAGGGGATGCCCGACTCGTTGGCGTATCCGATCGCGTGGGCGGTGCCGGAATCGGGGACACCGGCGACGGTATCCGGTTTCGCGTCGTCCCGCCGGGCGAGCAGCCGGCCGCAGTTGTAACGCATCTTTTCGACGCTGATCCCCTCATAAGAGGAGGAGGGATAGCCGTAGTAAATCCAGAGGAAGGTGCAGATCTTCATCTTATTCCCGGGCTTCACGAGGGTTTCGACGTGGTTTTCATCGAAGACCACCACTTCCCCCGGCCCCAGCTCCCGGTAAGCGGTATAGCCGAGGTTTAAATAGGCGAAGCTCTCAAAGCTGGCGCAGAAGCCGTCTTCCTTCTGGCCCAGCACCACCGGCGTCCGGCCGAATTTATCCCGGGCGGCGTAAATCCCCTTCGGGGTCAGGACGAGCATACTGAGAGACCCGTCGACAATCTCCTGGGCATAGCGGATGCCGTCGATGAGGTTTTCCTTCTGGTCGATGATGGCGGCCACCAGTTCGGTCGGGTTGACTTCCCCGTTTGCCATCTCGAAAAAGTGGGTGTTGCCGGGGATGACGTCCCGCAGGATCTCCGCCATGTTGTTGATCTTGCCGACCGTCGTCACCGCGAAGGTGCCGTGGTGGGAGCGGACCAGGATCGGCTGGGCCTCGAAGTCGGAGATGCAGCCAATGCCGAGCTGGCCGTGCATCTCGGTCGATTCCTTCTCGAATTTGGTCCTGAACGGTGCGTTTTCGATGTTGTGGATGGCCTTGTCAAACCCGTTTTCCCGACTGTAAACCGCCATGCCGGCCCGGCGGGTGCCGAGGTGGGAGTGGTAGTCCACCCCGAAAAACAGGTCAAATACACAATCCTCTCTGGAAGCAGCGCCAAAAAAACCGCCCATACTTTTACTACACCCCTTCTAAAGGTCTGGGGCCGGTTGCCCGGCCGGTCATTCTTTTTGGTGAAACAGACTTTCAAAATTTGAAAGTTTCAGCTTGTCGAAAAAGTCTTTTTTGAGTATTTTTTGGGTGCTGCGCACGTTTCGTGATCCGTGGCAAAGATGTGGTCAGCTTCGGAAGTACGGCAACGGAGCGCCTGGGAAGGGGCTCTGCCCCTTCCATTCCCGCGATTTTTTGAAAAAAATCGAGTAAAACTTTTCATTCTGCTCACGTTTCTTTGTCACTTTAACGCCAGCGCCGATTCTTACGTTTCCGCCAAACTCATTTTTCGACAGGCCCAGACTTTCCAAAATAGAAAGTTTTCCGCTTTTTGACAGCGGCAATTTTCTTTTTTTGAAAAAAGCAATTTTATTCTACCATACCGGGCCCATTTCCGCAATAGATATTATTTGCAGGACAAGGGGGTATAAGCTGCAAAAAACTGTAAAAAATCCCCCTTTCCCGGCCGTATCAAACCGGCGGCGGGCGGGAATACTGAAACCGGGACCCGGCATGCCGGGAAATCTTTTTGCAGGAGGTAAACCCATGTCCCAGATGTTTTGTTTCCAGTGCCAGCAGACCGCCGGCGGCAGCGGCTGCGTCAAAGTGGGGGTCTGCGGCAAGCAGCCGGACACCGCCGCCCTCCAGGACGGGCTGGTCTGTTCGCTGGTCCGGCTGGCAACGGCCGCCCGGAAGGCCGGCGCTTTTTCGGATGAAACCACCCGCCTTTTGGAAGACGGGCTGTTTATGACCCTCACAAACGTAAACTTCGATAACGGCGCCCTCCGGGACTACACCCTCCGGCTGGACGCGGCAATCCAGGCCCTCGGCGCGGAAGAAGGGCCGGTGGTCAAACTCTGGCAGGGGGAAACCGACACCGTCTCCCTCCGCTCCACCCTCCTCTTCGGCCTGAAAGGGATGGCGGCCTACGCCCACCAGGCGGCGGCGCTGGGCTTCCGGGAAAAGGAGGTCGACCGCTGGCTGTATAAGGGCCTCGCCGCCATCGGGGAGGAACATACGGTGGAGGAATGGCTCTCCCTCATCATGGAGTTCGGGAAGGTCAATCTGACCTGCATGGAGCTGCTCGACTGGGCGCACACCGAGTCCTACGGCGTCCCGAAGCCGGCCAAAGTCCCCACCGACATCAAGAAGGGTCCCTTTATCGTCGTCTCGGGCCACGACCTTCGGGACCTTTATATGCTGCTCCGGCAGACCGAAGGGAAAGGGATCAACATCTACACCCACGGCGAGATGCTCCCGGCCCATGGCTACCCCGAGCTGCGGAAATTCCCCCACCTCGCCGGCAACTTCGGCACCGCCTGGCAGAACCAGCAGAAGGAGTTTGACGGCATCCCCGCCCCCATCCTGATGACCACCAACTGCCTGATGCCGCCGCGGGAGAGCTACCGCGACCGGCTCTACACCACCTCGGTGGTCGGCTACGAGGGACTCCGGCACATCCCCGAGGGGGAAGACGGGGTCAAGGACTTCTCGCCGCTGATCGAACAGGCGTTCCGGCTCGGCGGCTACCCCGAGGACAAAAGCATGTCCGGCATCAACGGCGGCCACCAGATGATGACCGGCTTTGCCCGCGGGGCGCTGCTGGAGCGGGCCGGGGATTTGATCGCCGCCATCAGGGGCGGCAAGGTCAAGCACATCTTCCTGGTCGGCGGCTGCGACGGCGCCCACCCGGGGCGGAACTACTACACCGAGTTTGTCAAGCTGGTGCCCCAGGACTGCCTGATCCTGACCCTCGCCTGCGGGAAATTCCGGTTTAACGATTTAGACCTCGGGGAGATAAACGGCATCCCCCGGATCCTCGACGTCGGCCAGTGCAACGACGCCTACAGCGCCATCCAGGTGGCCCTTACCCTCGCCGACGCCTTCCACTGTTCGGTAAACGAGCTGCCCCTCACACTGGTGCTCTCCTGGTACGAACAAAAAGCCGTCTGCATCCTGCTGACCCTCCTCTCCCTCGGCATCCGGAACATCTACCTCGGGCCGACGATGCCGGCGTTTTTATCCGAGACGGTCGTCAAGACGCTGGTGGATTCCTTCGGCCTCCAGCCGGCCACCAATCCTAAGCAGGACCTCGACGCGATTCTGGGGAGAGGGTAAACGCAAAAAAGCTGTCCTAAAAAGGGCAGCTTTTTGTTTTAGGATTACGTTTTGGGTGCTGCGCACGCTTCGTTTCGGGTGGAGTAGCTGTGAAAGGCTTCGGAAGTACGGAAGGTGGGTGCCTGGGAAGGGGCTCTGCCCCTTCCAGTCCCGCCAGCCCTTTAAAAAGGGCTGGACCCTAAACTTTTGATGCCGCCCCGTGGTGGTAAAACCGGATTATCAAGCCGATTCTTACGTTTAGGATTCCAGCGGGTTCAGCTGGACCGTCACCGCGTGTTCGGTGTCCAGATTCACCTCTCTATAATCGTATTTCCACTCGGTAATTGTCCCCAATTCATCATCTGTTGCGGCATAATAGTCGTGCCGGACGCTGACGACGCCTGTCTGCGGGTCGACAACGTAGGAAAGCAAGCCGGATTTCAGGAAAGTTGCGGTCTCGCCGTCCTGCAGGCCTGTGACCTCCTCCTTCACCTCGGTAATCTTCCCTCCATCTTGAGGGCGGAGGATCTCAGGGGCGACGCCGCTGGCACTGTTCGGCGCCCAGCCGTAGGGTACAAGGTCATAGCAGATGACCCCTTCCTGGATGGTGAAATTCTCGACGGTATAGCCGCCGAGCGGGCTGGTCGCGATGGTAACCCCCGCTTTCAGCTCATCAAGGGAGATGGTCCGTTCCTCCGTCCCGCTCCCATCCGGGTTGGCCGGGACGACCGGCGTCAGGGTGATGGACGTGGCGTCCGCGTCTGGCGCCGTCAAGTTGACAGCGCCAGACGCCCTCGACCGGCTCATATAAAGCTCTTTCCCGGTGTTGTCGGTGATATATAGCTCCCCGGGGCCAAACCCGTCGGAGAAGACCATCTCACTGCCGTCCGGCCCGGTGACTTCCCGTTCCCGGGTATCCAGCTGGAGCACGCCGCCCACCGGCCCAAAGGCAAGGTATTTGAGATAAATCCCCCGGCCGACGGTGTAACTTTCCCCGCCGATTTCATAGGTAACAGGCTGCATCGGGTAATCGGCCGGCCCCGCGGCCTTTGCACCCGCCCGGACCGATTCCCCGTCCAGCGTGACGGTGAAATCCCACGCCCCGCTCCGGCCGAGGGCGGTATCGTCCTTTAGCTCAACGGTAATCTCCTCCCCTTCCGGGGTTTCGGTGAGGATATAATGCCGCCAGAGTTTCAGGCTGCCGTCGTTGCTTAAATACCAATCCTCGGCATCCGGCTGGGCGGTCATTTCCCCATTGATCAGCGGGAAGGAGAAGTTCGGCCCCCGGCCCCAGAACCGGTCCCAGAGCGGCCTGTAATCGTTTTCTGATAGGATCGCATCAATCGCCTCTTTCCCGGTGATTGTCAGGAAGATGTCCATACTCGAAACATCCATCGAGATATTGTCCAGCGTGACGCTGACCCCGCCGCTGGTCACCGTCTGGCCGATCGGAGCGTTATAGGCTTCCAGCTTCGCGCGGTTTTCATCAAAGTCGGTCCGCGGCGCTTCGACCGGATCGGAGACCGCCGACTGGCTGGGCGCTTCGGAGAAGAAACCGATCGATCCATTTAGCATCGAAACAATCTGTGGCCCGACCGCACAGACGGTCAGCGTCCCCCCGCAGCAGAGGGCGGCTGCAATCAGCCCAATCCGCACCGCCCGTCCCAGCGTCCGGCGGCCTTTTTTTGTTCCATTTTCCATCTTGCTTCCCCTTTCGGTATCCTGACATCCATTTTGCTCCTGGAAAATCTGCCGGGCGGCCCGCTCACAGATGCGGCGGGACTGCTCTTCCGGCAGGGGCGGGGGCGCGTCCAGTTCCAGGCGGGACAGCGCGTCCAGCAGCTCATCCGCGGCTCTTCTCTCTGACATACGCCTTCTCCTTTCCCATCCGTTTCAAATACTCTTTTTTCAGCCTCTCCCGTCCCCGGGACAGGCGGACGTTTACATTGTGCGCGGTCATCTGAACCGCCCGGCCGATCTCCTCGGCCGTCTCCATCCGGTAATACCGCCTGAGAAAAATCTCCCGGTCGGGCTCCGGCAGTTCCAGCACCAACGACGCGATCACCGCTTCGCCGTCGCTCTCCCGCGTTTCCGGGGCGCATTCCCCTTCGGGCAGCGGCAGGGTCGCCTTCCGGCCCCGTTCCCGCAGCCGGTCGACCGCCCGGTTGCGGACGGCGACGATCATCCAGGGCAGGAGCGGCTTTTCCGCCTCCAGCAGCCCGCCCGCTTCCCGCCAGGCAGCGGCCAGCGCGTCGGCGGTCGCTTCTTCGGCGTCCTCGGGGCTCTGGAGCAGGCGGAAGGCAATCCGGTAGAGGATGCCCCCGTACCGGTCCATCAGCCCCCGGACGCCCGCTTCCGGGTCGTCTGTCAGCAGCCGGAGCAGTTCCCGGTCTTCCGCATCTGCCATCTTACACACCTCCCACATCTTTTTCAAAGGCCTTCACCCATATACACGAACCGGAAGGGGAAAAAGTCTCACAGGATAAAAAAATCGCCCTTCCGAAGAAGGGCAGGAATTATAAAATGATATACGCCGTTCCGGCGTATGAGGAATGGTATACCCTTCGGGTATGATATACGCCTGCGGCGTATGAAGGTAGGCCGCAAGCGGCCTTTGATTTAAATGAAACTGCGAAGTTGGAACTGAAACCTCATGTCCAGCACCAAAAATTAAATCAGCGAGGCGTACCTTCATATTGTCCGCAGGACAATATATCACAGCCCGAAAGGCTATATCATGGCGCGCAGCGCTATATCATAGGGCGTTAGCCATCTATCATTTATAAAACATATTCCAGCTGGCGGTCAACAGGCTCCTTTTCCACATGGGAGGCGTTTACCTCCG
>DVHA01000183.1 GCA_018712425.1 Candidatus Faecivivens stercoravium
GGAAAAAGGAAAGGAAAGAAACATGCCATTAAGACAAGATATTCACAAGGTCATGGTCATCGGCTCCGGCCCGATCGTCATCGGCCAGGCGGCCGAGTTCGACTATGCGGGGACCCAGGCCTGCCGCGCCCTCAAGGAAGAGGGCCTGGAGGTCGTCCTCCTCAACTCCAACCCCGCCACGATTATGACCGACAAGGCGATGGCGGACAAGATCTATATCGAGCCGCTGACGCTGGACGTCTGCAAACGGATCATCGAAATCGAAAAACCCGACTCCCTCCTTTCCACCCTGGGCGGCCAGACGGGGCTTACCCTGTCGATGGAGCTGGCGAAATGCGGCTTTTTAGACGAGCATGGGGTCAAGCTCCTCGGCGCGAACCCCGAGACGATCGACAAGGCCGAGGACCGGCAGGAGTTTAAGGACACGATGGAGGCAATCGGCCAGCCGGTTGTCCCCAGTAAGGTCGTCACCACCGTCGAGGACGCGGTCGACTTTGCGCGTGAAATCCACTACCCCGTCATCATCCGCCCGGCCTTTACGCTGGGCGGCACCGGCGGCGGCATCGCGGACGACGAAGCCCAGCTCCGGGACATCGCGACCAACGGCATCCGCCTCTCCCCCATCAACCAGATCCTCGTCGAAAAGTGCATCTCCGGCTGGAAGGAGATCGAGTTCGAAGTCATCCGGGACGCGAAGGACAACGTCATCACCGTCTGCTCGATGGAAAACTTCGACCCGGTCGGCATCCACACCGGCGACTCGATCGTCGTGGAGCCCGCTGTGACGCTGGCGGACAAGGAGTACCAGATGCTCCGGTCGGCCGCCATCAGCATCATCTCCGAGCTGAAGGTCGAGGGGGGCTGCAACTGCCAGTTTGCCCTCCACCCCGAGTCGATGCGCTACGCGGTCATCGAGGTCAACCCCCGTGTCTCCCGCTCGTCGGCGCTGGCCTCCAAGGCGACCGGCTACCCGATCGCCAAGGTCGCGGCGAAAATCGCCATCGGCTACACGATGGACGAGATTATCAACGCCGTCACCGGCACCACCTACGCCTGCTTCGAGCCGGCGCTGGACTACCTGGTCGTCAAGTTCCCGAAGTGGCCCTTTGACAAGTTCGTCTACGCCAAACGCACCCTCGGCACCCAGATGAAGGCGACCGGCGAGGTCATGGCGATCGGCGCCACCTTTGAGGAGGGCATCATGAAGGCGGTCCGCGGGATTGAGCTGGGGATGGACACCCTGACGCTGGACGAATTCGCCGAAATGACCGATGAGCAGGTCGAGGCCCAGATCCATGAGCAGGACGACCGCCGGATCTACGCGGTCTACGAGGCGTTAAAGCGCGGCACCACCGTCGAGCACATCCACGAAGTGACGATGATCGACGAGTGGTTCCTCTATAAGCTCTTAAACCTCGTGCATATGGACGAAGAGCTGAAAGAGGGCGAGCTGACCCTTGAAAAGTATATGAAGGCCAAAAAGATGGGGTATCTCGACTCCACCATTTCCCGCTTCTCCGGCCAGGACCTCCCCGCCGTCCGGTACGCCGGGTACAAGATGGTCGACACCTGCGCCGCCGAGTTCAAGGCGAAGACCCCCTACTTCTACTCCTCCTACGACGAGGAGAACGAGGCGGAGGAGTTTATCCGGGAGCAGGATTCCGGCCGCAGGAAGGTCATCGTCTTCGGCTCGGGGCCCATCCGCATCGGCCAGGGCATCGAGTTCGACTACTGCTCGGTCCACTGCGTCTGGGAGCTGCGGAAGCTGGGGTATGAGACGATCATCGCCAACAACAACCCCGAGACCGTCTCGACCGACTTCGACACCGGCGACCGGCTCTACTTCGACCCCCTCTGCCCGGAGGACGTCCGCAACCTCATCGAGACCGAAAAGCCCTACGGCGTCGTCGTCCAGTTCGGCGGCCAGACGGCCATCAAGCTGACCAAATACCTCGACAAGCTCGGGGTCAACATCCTCGGCACCTCGGCCGACGCGATCGACGAGGCGGAGGACCGGGAGCGGTTTGACGAGCTGCTGGAGCGCTGCGGCATCCCCCGCGCCGCCGGCCACACCGTCTTCACGGCCGAAGAGGCGCTGAAAGTCGGGAATGAGCTGGGTTACCCGGTGCTGCTGCGCCCCTCCTACGTCCTCGGCGGCCAGAACATGATCATCGCCTACAACGACGCCGACGTTAAGGAATATATGGCCATCATCACCGCCCACGGGATTGAAAACCCCGTCCTGATCGACAAGTATTTACAGGGCATCGAGGTGGAGGTCGACGCGATTTCCGACGGCGAGGACTACCTGATCCCCGGCATCATGCAGCATGTCGAGCGGGCAGGCGTCCATTCGGGCGACTCGATCTCGGTCTACCCGGCCCAGACCCTCTCCCGCCATATCCGCCAGACGATCATCGAGTACACCGCCCGGTTTGCCCGGGAGCTGAAGGTCAAGGGGATGATCAACGTCCAGTACGTCGTCTACAACCACGAGGTCTACGTCATCGAGGTCAACCCCCGCTCCTCCCGCACCGTCCCCTATATCTCCAAAGTCACCGGCGTGCCGATGGTTCAGCTGGCCACCGACATCGCGATGGGGGCGAAGCTGAAGGACCTCGGTTACGGCACCGGCCTCTATAAGGAAGCCGGGTATGTCGCCGTCAAGGTGCCGGTCTTCAGCTTCGCGAAGCTGAATAACGTCGACACGATGATGGGCCCCGAGATGAAGTCGACCGGCGAGGTGCTGGGCATTGCCAAGAACTTCAACGACGCGCTGATCAAGGGCCTGATCGCCTCCGGCAACGAGCTCAAGCGTTCGGGCGGCGTGCTGATTTCGGTCCGCAACGCCGACAAGGAAGAGGTGCTCGACGTCGCCGACAAGTTCGCCTCCCTCGGCTTTGACATCTACGCCACCGCCGGGACGGCCGCCAAGCTCAACCGCAACATGATCCCCGCCAGCGTCGTCAAGAAGATCGGCGAGGACCCGGAGAACAACGTCCTGACCCTGCTGGATTCCGGCAAGATCTCCTACGTCATCTCCACCTCGACCCACGGCCGCCAGCCGACGCTGGACTCGGTCCAGATTAGACGGAAGGCCGTCGAGCGGTCGATCTGCTGCCTCAGCTGCATGGACACCGCCAACGCCGTCGCCGACTGTCTCGCGATGAACCGGGGCATCAACGATATCGAGATGGTCGATATCACCACCATCTGATTCTGCTGATATAGCAAAGGCCCGCCCACCCCGGCGGGTCTTTATTTTTGGATTATTTTTTGGGTGCTGCGCACGCTTCGTTATCAGCGCAGCAGCCGTGGAAAGCTTCGGAAGTACGGAGAGTAAGCGCCTGGGAAGGGGCTCTGCCCCTTCCATTCCCGCAAACCCTTTAAAAAGGGTTTGACCCTAAACTTCTGATCTTCCCACGTTTCTTTGTAACGCTGGCGCCAGCGCCGATTCTCGCGTTCAATTAAAAAGCATATCCGGCGGGCCTTTTCCGTTCACCAACCGTTCAAATATGCCTGCCAAAGGGAAACAGGAACTGGTAAACCTGCCCATTTGTGCCCCGGGGGCTTGCAAAATGGGAAAAGATGTGCTATAGTATAGGTAAAGTAAATATTGTAAGATGAAAGGCTGGGATGAGAAAAACTTCCCGGTCCTTTTGTTTGTCCGGGAAATCCCGGAAAGAGAGGCGTACGATGAACAAAAATCAGATTATCAAGACCGTCTGGGAGATGGCGGAACCGGTCACCGAACAGCTCGGCCTCACCCTCTGGGACGTCCAGTTTGTCAAGGAAGGGGCGACCTGGTCGCTGCGGATTGTCATCGACCGGGAGGGCGGCGTCGATATGGACGCCTGCGAAGCGGTTTCCCGCGCCCTCGACCCGATGCTGGACGAAGCCGACCCGATCGACGAATCCTATGTGCTGGAAGTCTGGTCGGCGGGCTACGACCGGGACCTGACCCGGGACTTCCACTTTGAAGCCTCGCTCGGGATGCCGGTCACGGTCGGCCTCTTCGCCCCCGAAAAGGGCGAGAAGGAACCGGTGATGACCCTGAAAGGCTACACCGGCAAAACGGTCATCTGCACCGATTCCGATGGCGAGGACCACGAATACGAGCTCAAATCCCTCCGCTTTATCCGCCGCAAGGACGAGATCGACTTCTCCGGCGGCTACGGCCCCAAAGCGGACGAAACCGAATAACACCGAAAGGATTGATTCACCAAAATGAACAACGAGTTCTTTGAAGCGCTCCAGATGCTGGAGCGGGAAAAAGGCATCAAAGCAGACTACCTGATTGAAAAGATCACCAACGCGATTGTCATCGCCGTCAAAAAGGACTACGAAGTCGCCGACAACGTCACCGTCGTCATCGACCCGGATAACGGGCGGTTCAGCGTCTCGATCACCAAGATGGTCGTCGACATTGTCGAGGTCCCCGAGACCGAGATCCTTTTAGACGAGGCCCTCGCCTACGACCCGAAGGCAAAGGTCGGCTTCCCCTGCGTCATGCACCTGGACACCAAAAAGTTCGGCCGCATCGCCGCCCAGACCGCGAAGCACGTCATCCGCCAGGGCATCCGCGAGGCGGAGCGCAGCCAGATGCTGGAGCAGTTCCAGGAGAAGGTCTGCGAGATCGTCACCGCCACCGTCCAGAAGATCGAGCCCCAGACCGGCAACGCCACCGTCGAGATCGACCACAACGAGTTCCTGCTCTTTAAAAACGACCAGCTCCCCTCCGACGAGCTGCACGAGGGCGACCGGATCAAGGTCTACGTCGTCGACGTCGTCAACCTCGACCGCCGCTGTTCCCTCAAGATCAGCCGCACCCACAAGGACCTGGTCAAGCGGCTGTTTGAGCTGGAGGTCCCCGAAATCTACGACGGGACGATTGAAGTGAAGTCGATCTCCCGGGAGGCCGGTTCCCGCACCAAGATCGCGGTTATGAGCCACAACCCCGACGTCGACCCGATCGGCGCCTGCGTCGGCCCGAGAGGCAGCCGGATTTCGGCCATCGTCGACGAGCTCCACGGCGAGAAGATCGACATCATCCGCTATTCGGAGGACGACGCCACCTTCATCAAGGAGGCCCTCTCCCCCGCCACCGTCCTGGACGTCCAGATCCTGCCGGGCACCGAACGGGCCTGCCGGGTCACCGTCCCGGATAACCAGCTCTCGCTGGCCATCGGCAACAAGGGCCAGAACGCCAAGCTGGCCGCCAAGCTGACCGGCTACAAGATCGACATCCGCTCCGAGTCGGACGCGAAGGCCGAGGCGGAAGCCGCCCAGGATGAATCGGAAGAGCTGCTGGAAGCGCCGGCCGGGGAGCTGATGGATACAGAGGGCCTCCCGGAGGAAGAGGACGCCCTTCTGCTGGACGAAGAAGCGCAGGAAAATGAAAACGAAGAAACCGGGGCGGAGGAGGAAGCCGCTCCCCTCCCCGAAGAGGATACGGACGAGGAAACGGTATGAAAAAGATACCCTTACGGATGTGCACCGGCTGCGGCGAAATGAAGCCGAAAAAGGAACTGGTGCGGGTCGTCCGGTCGAAGGAGGGGGAAATCTCCCTCGACCTCACCGGGCGGAAAGCCGGGCGCGGCGCTTACGTCTGCCGGAGCCTCGACTGCCTGAAAAAGGCCCGCAAGACCCGCCGGATCGAGCGCAGCCTCGACTGCCAGATCCCGGACGAAGTCTATGACGCGATGGAAAAGGAGATGGCGGAGGATGAATGAACGGTTCTACTCCACTTTGGGCCTGACGATGCGGGCCGGGAAGCTCTCTTTCGGCTACGACACCGTCAAAAGCGCGGTCCAGGAGGGGAAGGTCTTCCTCCTGCTCACCGCTTCCGACCTCTCGGAGAAGAGCGGGAAAGAGGTCCGCTACCTATCGGAACGCCACGATATCCCCCTTCTCCCCCTCCCGAAGACCCAGGCGGAGATCCGCGGGATCATCGGGAAGCTGACCGGTATCCTTGCCGTCACCGACAAAGGCCTCGCCCAGTCGCTTTTAAAAGCGGCGGGAACCCCCTGATGCCGGGTGCCCATCATCCGATCGATTGAAGATGGTTCTCCCGACCGGCATTTCCCTGCCGGTCAGAAAGGCATGGTATTATGACGATAAAAAAGGTTAAACTAAACGATATTGCGAAGGATTTAAACGTCCCGGTCAAGGAGGTCGCCGAACTGCTGGCGAACCACTACGGGATGGAACCGAAAAAACCGACTTCTGCCTTAAATGAGCAGGAGATTAACGTGATTTTTGAACATTATACGGCGCAGAACCAGGTAAGCGACTTTAACGCCTACTTCGCCAGCCGGGACGAGGCGCCCAAGGCAAAGCCTGAAAAAGCGGAAAAGCCTGAGAAAACCTCCCCCGCCGCCAAGGCCAAGGCTGTGGTGGCAGGGGCCGCCAAGCTGGTGAGCGAAAAGGTGAAAGGGAAGAGCGATGCCCAGCCGGCCGCAGAGGCCCCGGCGGCCCCCGCCGAAGAGAAACCCGCTGAGGCGGCCCGCCTGGCCCCTGCGCCAGCTGAGAAGCCGGCAGAGGCAATCCCGCCGGCCTCCCCGGAACCCGCCCCCGAACCGAAGGCGGAACCCCTCCCCCAGCCGGAAGCGGAAACAAAGCCTGAAAACCCGGCCCCCGAAGAACAAGCAGAAAAAGCGCCTGAAAAACCGGCGGAACCCGCGCCGGAGGCACCGAAGCCGGCGGAAAAACCGGCAGAACAGCCTGCGGAAAAGCCGCAGCCCCAAAAAGCAGAAGAAAAGGTCGTAGAAAAAGTGGCAGACAGATCGGAAAAGACAGAAAATACCCGCCGCCCCGCGGACCAGAACAGCCAGCAGCGCCGGGGGCATGACCGCCCGGCAGGCCGGGATAACCGGGACAGCCGGGATAATAACCGCCCCGGCCGGGACGGCAGCCGCGACGGCCGCCGGGATAACCGGGATAACCGCGGCCCCCGCGATGGCCGTGATAACCGCTCCCAGAACCAGCGGCCCGCGCCCCAGCAGAAGAAGCCCGCCCCCGTACCCCAGCCGGCAGCCCCTGCCGAACCGGTCGAAAAGGAGCGGACGGTGCGGCATGTCGACACCAAGACTTCGGACGTCAACCTCGACCGCTACAATGAGCATTACGAGGACATCGCCCCCCAGTCGGCCGTAAGGCGGAGCGACAGCCAGCAGAAAAAGCAGAAGATCAAACAGAAATCCCAGCAGCAGAAGAAGCAGAAGTTCGGCGGCAAACGGGAGACCGAGGCCGAGAAGCTCCAGCGGCTGGCCCTCGAGCGGGCTCGCAAGCAGCAGCTGAAGGTCCTGATCCCCGACGAGATCACCGTCTCGGAACTGGCTTCCCGGCTGAAGGCGACCGTCTCGGAAGTCATCAAGAAGCTGATGATGATGGGGGTCATGGCCGCCCAGAACGAGCTGATCGACTTTGACACCGCCGCCCTCGTCGCAATGGAGATGGGCGCGAAGGTCGAAAAGGAAGTTGTCGTCACCATCGAGGAACAGCTGATCCACGACGAGGCCGACAAAGAAGAGGACCTGCAGCCCCGCTGCCCGGTGGTCGTCGTCATGGGCCACGTCGACCACGGCAAGACCTCGATCCTCGACAAGATCCGCCACACCAATGTCACCGCCGGCGAAGCGGGCGGCATCACCCAGGCGATCGGCGCCTACCAGGTCATTGTAAACGGCTCCCCGATCACCTTCCTCGATACCCCCGGCCATGAGGCCTTCACCGCGATGCGGGCCCGCGGCGCCGCCGTCACCGACATCGCCGTCCTAGTCGTCGCGGCCGACGACGGCATCATGCCCCAGACGGTCGAGGCGATCAACCACGCCAAAGCGGCGAACGTCCAGATCATCGTCGCCATCAACAAGATGGATAAACCCCACGCCGACCCCGACCGGGTTAAACAGGAACTGACCGAATACGGCCTCGTCCCGGAAGAATGGGGCGGCGATATCATCTGCGTCCCCGTCTCGGCCCTGACCGGCCAGGGGATCGACGACCTGCTGGAAAACATCCTGCTGGTCGCCGAGGTGCAGGAACTGAAAGCCAACCCCAACCGCCTCGCCAAGGGCGCCGTCATCGAAGCAAGGCTGGATAAGGGCCGCGGCCCGGTCGCGACCCTGCTGGTCCAGAACGGGACGCTGCACACCGGCGACATCATCATCGCCGGCACCTCGGTCGGCCGCGTCCGGCAGATGCTGGACGACAAGGGCCGCACCGTCCAGGAAGCCGGCCCGTCGGTCCCGGTCGAGATCACCGGTATGGCCGAGGTCCCGGCGGCGGGCGACATCTTCAACGCCGTCGAGAATGAACGGCTGGCCCGCGAACTGGTCGAACAGCGCCGCCAGGAACAGAAGGAAGAGCAGTGGGGCGCCGCCAAAAAGGTCACCCTCGATACCCTCTTCAGCCAGATGGCCGAAGGCGAGCTGAAGGAACTGGACATCGTCGTCAAAGCCGACGTCCAGGGCTCGGCCGAAGCGGTCAAACAGTCGCTGGAAAAACTGTCCAATGATGAAGTCAAGGTCAAGGTCATTCACGCGGGCGTCGGCGCGATCAGCAAGTCGGACGTCATGCTGGCCAACGCCTCCAACGCGATCATCATCGGCTTCAACGTCCGGCCCGACCCGGTTGCCAAGGCCGACGCCGAGGAGAACGAGGTCGAAATGCGGATGTACCGCATTATCTATGACGCGATCGACGACGTCAAGGACGCGATGAAGGGTATGCTCGCCCCGAAGATCCGCGAGGTCGAACTGGGCCGCGCCGAAGTCCGCCAGGTCTACAAGATCTCGGGCGTCGGCACCGTCGCCGGCAGCTATGTCCTCTCGGGCAAAGTCTCCCGCGACGGGCAGGTCCGGGTCGTCCGGGACGGCATCGTCATCGCCGAGGACCAGATCGACTCGCTCCGGCGGTTTAAAAACGACGTTAAGGAGGTCGCCGAAAACTACGAGTGCGGCATCACCCTCCAGAAGTTCTCCGACATCAAGGAAGGCGACATCTTCGAAATCTTCAAGATGGAAGAGTACCGCGAGGATTGATTTTCCCCATGGGCAGCGGGCATCCGCCTGCTGCCCTGAGACTGTCGAAAAACGAGTTTTTCGACAGGATAACATCCGGGCTGCATGCACTCCCTGCGGTCGCACACTTGCCCGGATCAAGGTATTTTTTCCGCCGTACATGCCGCCGGAAAAAATGTGATTTAATTTTTACAGCGTATCGAAAAGCCCGTTTTCTTTTTTCAGTGGGACTTTTTTTAGCATGCTGTGGGCAGCGGGCACCCGCCTGCTGCCCTGTTTTTCAATCTCCGGTCAATGATAAATGAATCCTAAAGAAAGGAGTTGGTAATATGCCAAACCATCGCATCGGACGCCTGTCCGAAGATATCAAACGGGAGCTCTCCGCCCTCCTGCGGGAGCTGAAGGACCCGCGCATCTCCGAGATGACCAGCATCCTCCGCTGCGAAGTCTCCCCCGACGGCTCCCACTGCAAAGTGCACGTCACCGCCCTAGGGGATGAAACCGCCGTCCAGGAGAGCTGCAAAGGGCTGACCTCCGCCGCTGGCTACCTGCGGCGGGAGCTGGGCAGCCGGCTCAAAATGCGCAAGTGCCCCGAGCTCCACTTCATCCCCGATACCTCAATCGCCTACAGCGCCCACATCAACGAGCTGCTGCACGGCATCGCCCGGAACGCCCCGGAGGAAGAGGCGCCGGACGGCGAAGAAGAGTAAGGAGGGGCTTATGCTGACCAAAACCGAAGCGGCCCAGAAGCTGCTGGCCCTGGACGATGTGCTGATCCTCTGCCACCGGAACCCTGACGGGGACACCCTCGGCAGCGGGTTTGCCCTCGCCCGCGCGCTGTTAAACAAAGGCCGCCGGGCACGGGTCTTCTGCCACGACGCGGTGCCGGAGAAGTTTGCCTATATGGTGCCGGAGATGCCGGACTTCGAGCCGAAGACGGTCATTTCTGTAGACGTCGCCGACTTCGCCCTCTTCGGCGAGCGGACGGAAGCGCAGATCGCCCGGTACGGGCCGGTGGCGCTGGCCATCGACCACCACCCTTCCCACCGGCAGTTCGCGGAAGAACTCTACCTCGAGGGGGACAGCGCCTCCTGCTGCGAGATCATCTGGGGGCTGTTAAAAGAGCGGAAGGACGAGTGGCAGCTGGATGCCGCCATCGCCAGCTGCCTTTACACCGGCGTAGCCACCGACACCGGCTGCTTTAAATTCTCCAACACCTCCCCCCGCACCCACCGGACGGCCGCCGAACTGATGGAACTGGGGGCGGACTATGTATCGATCAACAAGGTGATGTTCGACACCAAGACCTTCGAGGACTTAAAGCTGGAACGGCTGGCGCTGGACCGGCTGTGGATGTCGGCGGACGGAAAAGTCGCCGTCATGACCATCACGAAAGAACTGATGGACGAGGCGGGGGTGGACGAGACCGGCCTCGACGCCATCACCGCCCTCCCCCGCAAGATCGAAGGGGTCGAAGTGGGCATCACCCTCAAGCAGCGGGGGGAATCCGAGTTCAAGGTCTCGGTCCGCACCGGCGAGACCACCTCCGCCAGCGACATCTGCGCCCATTTTGGCGGCGGCGGGCACGCCCGGGCGGCCGGCTGCCAGTTTGAGGGGCTCTCCCCGGAAGAAATCCGGGAGAAGATGGTGAAGGCGGCCTACGGGGAGATGGGGCGCGGATGAACGGCGTCCTCTGCATCGATAAGCCGGAGGGGATGACCTCTTTCGACGTCATCGCGAGACTCCGCCGGATCACCCACACCCGCAGGATCGGCCACACCGGCACCCTCGACCCGATGGCGACCGGGCTTTTGCCGGTGCTGTTCGGGACGGCGACCAAGGCCTGCGACCTGATGCCGGAGAGCGGCAAACGCTACCGCGCCGCTTTCCAGCTGGGGGTTACCAGCGACACCGAGGACATCTGGGGGACCCTCTCCCCCACCGGCGCCGCCTTCCCGGAAAAAGAGGCGGTGGAAGCGGCCCTCGTCCCTTTCCGCGGGGAGATTTTACAGCTGCCGCCGATGTACTCGGCCCTCTCGGTCGGCGGCAAACGGCTCTATGAGCTGGCCCGGGAGGGCAAAACGGTCGAGCGGACACCCCGCCCGGTCACCATCTCCCGGCTGGACCTCCTCGCCTACGACCCGGTATCCGGCCGCGGGGAGCTGGACGTCGCCTGCTCCAAAGGGACCTATATCCGCACCCTCTGCGCCGATTTAGGGGCCTCCCTCGGTACCGGCGCGGTGATGGCGGCCCTCCGGCGGACGGAAGCCTGCGGGTTTACCCTCGGGGACGCCCTGACGCTGGAAGAAGCGGCGGTGCGGATGGAAGCGGGGACGCTGGAAACTTCCCTCCTCCCGGCCGAGCAGCTGTTCACCGGCTACCCGGCCCTTAAACTGAACGAAATCCAGACCCGGATGTTTTTAAACGGCGTGCGGCTGGACCTCGGGCGGATCCCGGGGGCACTTACCTTCTCCGCCGATACCCCCTGGCGGATTTACGATTTCCAGGGGCAGTTCCTCGGCCTCGGGAAAGGCTTCCCGGCGGAAAAGGAGCTGCGGCTCTTAAAATTTTTCATCGAAAGGAACGGCTAGGCTATGGTAATTGTCGATTCGCTGCCCCATCCCCGGCAGCTCCCCCCGACGGCAGTGGCGCTGGGGCTCTTTGACGGCCTCCACCGGGGCCACCAGGCGGTCATCCGGCGGGCGGTGGGCGTATCGGGGCTCACACCGGCCGTTTTCACCTTCCGGTACGACGACGAAGCGGTTATCACCAAGAAAAACTACGCCCGGATCCTCTCCCCAGCGCTGAAGATGAAGCTTCTGGAACAGCTGGGGGCCCGTATCGTCTTCCAGCCGCCCTTCTCGAAAATCATGCCGATGGAACCGGCCGAATTCTTTTATAAGATCATCGTCCAGTTCATGCGGGCCGGGGCGGTCGTCTGCGGGGAGGATTTTCGGTTCGGCAAAAACGCCGCCGGGGACGCCCTGCTGCTGCGGAAGCTCTGCGAGGAAAACGGCATCCGGTTTACCACCGTCCCGCCGGTGGAGGACGAAGGGAAACCGGTCAGCTCGACCCGCATCCGCCAGGCGCTGCGGCAAGGGGACGTCGAGACGGCAAACCGGCTGCTCGGCTACCCCTTCATGACCGACGGCACCGTCGTCCACGGCCAGCATATGGGCCACGCCCTCGGCTTCCCGACCATCAACCAGCTGTTCCAGCCGGGGCAGCTGATCCCGCGGTTCGGGGTTTACGCGACGATCGCCGAGTTTGAGGGGAGGCGGTACATCGGCGCCACCGACATCGGCGTCAAGCCGACGGTCGGCGACAATTTCCGGCCGGCGGCGGAAACCCACCTTTTGGACTTCGACCGGAAGATCTACGGGGCGGAGGTCACCCTCTCCTACTACGCCTTCCTGCGGGGGGAGCGGAAGTTCCAGTCGCTGTCGGAGCTGACCGAAACGGTGCTCGCCAACGCCGAACAGGCGCGGGCGCTGCTGAAAGACAGGATATAAAAACACGGCCGGAGATGGAGTTCCGGCCGTGTTTTTTGAATTATATAACAGGTAAGCACCGACCCAAAAGGCTCCCTCCCCGAGTCGTGTTTTGTGGTTTTCTCCGAAGGAGAAAATGCCAGCTACGCCGTATGGCTGGCAAACAAAACCGATGAGCGAAGCGGGGAGCATGGCCGCGAAGCGGACTGAAGGAGTGGTATCGCGAATGAAATGATGCGATACCCAATAGATTCTTTAGGCGTTCCCGGCTTCGCCTGAAACGCCACTCCTTTTGGCCAGCGGGCTGCCGGCCATGCTGCCGGAGCGGTCCAGCACCAGCACGATATCCGTCGGGTTGGAGACGATATCCGGGGAAGCGGCAAGCGCAAGGGTCACGTTCAGCGTCCCGCCGCAGAGGATGCGGTCGGTGCTGACCTGCTTATTGGAATTGGTAACACCCATGGTGTAACCCTCCTTATCGTTTTAAGGGGCCCTTCCCATCTTATGCAGCGGCCGCGTTTTTCGACACGGAAGATGGAAAGCCCGCTCCTTTCGCCCGACACCGGTAAGAAGGTCCCGCACCACGGCAGAAAATGACAAAAACCGGCAGGCCGCTCCCCTTATTGTGGCTTTTCGCCAGCGGCCTGCCGGTATTGTAAAAAGGTGGTTTACCTTTCCTGTTTTATAATAGCATATGCGGATGATTCTTGCAAGCTTTTTTTGCCGGTTCCCCGCTTACACGGCAAAAACCCCGCCAAAGCCAATTTTCTCGGGCTTTAACGGGGTTTAGATTGGCGGAGTAGGAGAGACTCGAACTCTCGCGCCGCTTTTTACACGACCTACGCCCTTAGCAGGGGCGCCTCGTCACCAACTTGAGTACTACTCCATGGTACGTTCCTGTCAAGAACTATTCGGTTTTAAGGAAGTGGCGGAGAGAGTGGGATTCGAACCCACGGTCGCTTGCGCGATCACCAGTTTTCAAGACTGGCTCCTTAAACCACTCGGACATCTCTCCATCGGGGGATCCCCTTGGATGAAATCGGTGTTTGCCGCACCGAACGATATATATAATACCACAGACATTTCCATTTGTCAAGCATTTTTTCAAAAAATTTGCCGCCATCCCCACACGCCGAACGCCGTCTCCAAAAGGAAACGGCGTCCGGCGCTATTGGATGGATTGGAAAGAGGCAGGATTATTTGAGCCCCCGGGCTTTGGCCATCGCGACGACCTCATCCACCAGTCCAGCGGCGTCCTCGGCGAGGACAAACCCCTTCTGGACATCGCGGGCGGTAGCCTTTTCTACCAGCTCGCGGTAATGGTCAAGGCTGCCGTACAGCTCGGCCAGCATCTCCGGCGAGAACGGGTCGGCGTGGCCGTAGAGCCAGTTCTCCCGCAGGCTCCCGTCCTTCTGGGGCTCGTGGCACCAGTTGTAGTACCGGGCGGTCGGGTAGTCGAGGGCGGCGGTGCGGATGCCGCCGGCGGCGTTGCCGAAGCCGTCGGTGACGTTGTGGGCCGTCCAGTCGTTCTTCTCCGGGTCAAAAGCCCGCTCGACCTCGATATAGGGCATATGCTGCGCCGGGACCCCCTCCCGGACCCAGCGGTAGAGGTTTGCAAAGGTCGTGTGGAAGAGGTAGGTATAGGGGTAGTTGTTCACTTCCCCTTCGATGCCGCGGTAAGGCTGCCGCCCCTCCGGCGGGAGGTCGGGGTCGTCTTTATACCAGTCGTCGAGGTTGTTCTTCTCGTCGTGGGAGGAGCCGGGGATCTGGTAGCTGCGGAAGAGGTCGCCCGGCGCGTCGGAATCCCCTGCCCAATAGGCCATCGGGTTTTCGCTCTCGGTGTTCAGCGCGATGAAGGGGACGTCCGCGCCGAAAATCCCCCGCCCGCCGATGTCAAAGATCTGGCGCCTGGGATAGGAGGCGTAGGAGTTGATCGGGGCCAGCTGGGCGCCGCCGCCAGCGTTTAAATAGCCGTCGAAGATGCCCTTCAGCGCCGGGTCCCCCGCCTGGAAGCTGCGGATATACCGGTTGATGAAGCCGGTGCACTGGGACCAGCCGGTCATATAGAGGTAGCTCTTCCGCGCCGCGACGAAAGCCCCAATCGGGTTTAATTCATCCGTCCGGCGGAGCAGCCGCCCGGTATCGGTCATGATATCCCACAAAAGCCCGTTCTCCCACTGGGGGTTGAAGGCGAACATCTTATCTTTCGGCGGCTCCCGGTCGGGCAGCGGGTTCGGCCAGTTGATCTCGGCGTACCGCGCCTTGTCGAAGGTATAGAGGGAGTCAAAGACGTCCGGCTTGCTGACAATCCCGACAAAGATATCCCCGTGCCGGACGAAATACCGCCAGGAATTGACCCAGATGCGGTCGATATCGATATGGGCGGTGGGGTTTAACAGCTCGATGACGACGTTGCCGGAAAACCGCCGGGCATCCTTCGGCCGCCGGACCAGCATCCGGTTGACATAAGGGACGTCAGACGCAATCACATGGGCCTTCTCGTTCTCATCGGCGTCATAGAGGTTCGCCTTGCCGTAGACAAAGAATTCTTCCTCGACATAGCCGTTCCCGGCAAAATCGCACTTGACCGCCGCCCGGGCAAAGGGGTGGGAGTCCGCCGTTTCCGGCACCAGCCGTACCTTTTCAACCATCGCGCATCGCTCCTTTTCAAGCAACCCCGGCTGGTTTGCCGGGATACAAGCACATCAAAAACTTTTATATAAATATTTTAGCATCGTTTTAATCTGCTGTCAAGCGTCTTGCACAATCTTTGTTCAGGATGATGGAAAATTCCTCCATTTATTGACAAATCCACTTAATAAGGAAAGCCGCCTGCAAAACAGGCGGCTCAGCTTGTCGAAAAAATCTTTTTTGAGCATTTTTTAGGTGCTGCGCACGCTTCATTATCAGTAGCAAAGCTGTGGTCAGCTTCGGAAGTACGGTAGATGAGTGCCTGGGAAGGGGCTCTGCCCCTTCCATTCCCGCGACCCCTTTAAAAAGGGGTCGATCCTAAACTTTTTTGCCGCCCGCCGTTCCCGCGGGACAAAGCCCGGCAGTCGAAACGCTTCGGCCCCGCATGTCAAATTTAACGCGTCGTGCAGCAGCACCATCATTTTTCATTAAACTGCTCGATCCACCCGATGACCTCCCCAAGATCGTCCAGCACCACCTCTGCGGCGGCAACCATCTCCGCATCCGGCCGAATCAAATCGGGCACCAGCACCGGGTGCATCCCGGCGTTTTTAACACTCAGAATCCCGTTCCGGGAATCCTCCAGCCCGATGCAGTCCCCCGGCTCCACCCCCAGCACCTTAGCGGCGGTCAGGTAGATATCCGGGTCGGGCTTGCTCTTTTTCACCATATCCCCGCAGACAAGCGCGTCGAAATATTCCCGCAGCCCCGCCTTCCGAAGGTTCCACTCGGCGTCCTCCCGGTCGGAAGAGGTGGCCATCGCTATTTTCCGCCCCGTCTCCTTAAGGTAGGCGAGCAGCTCCCGCAGCCCCTTCTTGCAGGGCATCCCGTGCTCCTCATAATACCGCCGCTGGATCGGTTTAGCAGCCGCCAGCACCTCGTCCAGCGTCAGTTTCCCGCCGAATACCCGGCCGAAGATTTCCCGGCAGGCGGCCTTGTTCCGCCCGAGGCACTGTTCGTTTACTTTGGTGAGGTCGCCGAAGCCCATCTCCTCCCCCACCTGGTTCCAGGCGTCCCGCCCGACCGCTTCGGTGTCGAACATCAGCCCGTCCATATCAAAAACCGCTGCTAAAATCATAGTATCCCCTTTCCATCGGTTTACAGAATAAGGGCGGGCCGCCGTTTCAGACAGCCCGCCGAAAGCTTTACATTTATCCGGACGTCGACGCAGACTCTGCCGTCTCCGGCGGCGTCGCCTCGATTTCCACCGAATACTCCCCAACCGCCCAGGCGAGCACCCGTCCCTGCACATAGATCTTGACCGAGACGGTATACCGGCCGCGGCTGATCGAGTACTGGGAGAGGTCGATGGTGCCCACCAGGTCCTCTGCCGTCAGGTCGTTTACAATCGAGGTATCCCCGACAATCCGGATATCCTCCAGCTGTTCGGTCAGCACCTCGACGGTATAGCCGCTGGGCAGGTTCTCAATGACGAAGTTATCCTTGCTGACATCCATCGTCCGGGAGGTGAGCCCGTAGGACGGGAAGGTGACGGTGACCGAATCGACGTTCTCGACGTTTTTGAGCCCGGCGTTCAGCGTGATATCCAGCGTAATCTCGGTCCCGATGTCGATTTCCCTGAAGTCGATCGGCCCGACGGTGATCGCATCGATGTTGTCGATCGTCTCGCTGGGGGACGCCACCAGGATGGTATCCCGGGAGAGGGTGTAGCCCAGCTGCTCGATCGGGAAGCCGCGGGGGACGTTGACAAACTCGACCTGGAGGTCCAGCGTGCGGGTCTTATAGATCGGGATGGTGACGGTGACGGTATCGTGGTCATACTCGAGGTTCTCGCTCTCGATGACCGAACCGGCGGCGTCGTAGAACTGGATGGTGCCGGAAGTGGTCAGCGTCTCGGTCAGTTCCCGCTCGGCGTCGATGGTGACGGCGCAGCGGCTGATCTGGTCCACCTCGGTCTGCGGCCCGGTGACGGTCACATAGTCGATATCGGCGTAAGGCGTCTCCATCAGGTACCCGTCAGCCGCCGTCAGGTTCGGGGTGTTGACCTCCACCGGGAAGGTACGGGTGACGATCTGGTCGAAGGTCAGCTGGATCTCCTCCGGCGTCCAGGAGGTGATCGTATATTCATCGCTCACCACATTGCGGATCACCTGGATGGAGAGGGTATAGGTACCGGCCCGGGTGACCGAAGAAAGGGAGACGCGGGCGGTAAAATCGTCGGCGGTCAGGTTTTGGACGGTATACCGGCTGCCGGTGACATTGACGTCGACGGTAGCCGTAGCGTCGCCGATAATTTCCAGCCCCAGGTCCTGGGCCATCGAGTTTTCATAGCTGATGCTGACCGGGACATTGGAGATGGTCTCGTTGGAGTTGGGGGTGTTTTGCAGATAGATGACAAACCACATGATGAGGGCCAGGACCAACGACAAAATCGCGACAAACCGGTTGTCGTTAAACAGGGCCTGCAGGGTAAAGCGTCGCCCGGCCTTCTCCTCCCCCACCCGGCTCTGGTCCTGCGGCTGGATCGGGGGCTTTTTTTCCTTTTTCGGCACGCTCACTCACTCCCTTCTCGACTTCCCGCCGAGCCTGCGGAAGATCGACGTCTTCCGTTCGGCGTTTTCCTCGGTCTTCTGGGGCAGCAGGTAGTAATCCAGCGTCTGGCGGAGCTTGTCCACCGACAGGTTGCGGATCAGCCGCCCGTTGACGGCCAGCGAGATGCCGCCGGTCTCCTCACTGACGACGATGGTCAGCGAATCGGAGACCTCGCTGATGCCGATGGCGGCGCGGTGGCGGGAACCCAGGTTTTTATCGATGTCCTGTTCCTGTTTGGGCTTGGGGAGGAAGCAGCCGGCGGCGTAGATCTTGCCGTCCCGCATAATCATTGCGCCGTCGTGCAGCGGGGAATTCTTAAAGAAGATGTTGCCCATCAGCTCGACGCTCGGCACCGCGTCAACCACGACGCCGGTGCGGATCTGGTCGCCCAGCTTGACCTCCCGCTCGATGACGATCAGCGCGCCGGTGGCGGTAATCGAAAGCCGCTGGGCCGCCTCGCAGATCACCTCGATCGGTTCCCCCCAGAGGGTGGCCCGCCGGAAGGCGTCCTCGTTGTGGGCGAAGGGCAGGACCGACAGCCGCGACCGACCGACCCGCTCGAGGATGCTGCGGACCTCCGGCTGAAAGATGATGAAGACGACGATAATCCCGATTTCAATCACCCGGTTCAGCAGCCAGCGGGTGGTGTTCAGCTGCATGATATACGCCCCCGCGTAAAGGGCGGCCAGCAGCAAGAGCCCCTTGACCAGCTGCCCGGCGCGGGTCTCCCGGGCAATCTGGATGACTTTATAGATGATATAGGCGATGACGGCGATATCAATCGTGTCAAACACCACGTTGTAGTCGCCGATTGCCTGTAGCAGCCCTTCCCAGGTCTGGACAAGGGTACTGACAAGCTCCTGCCAGAACTGCGCAAGCACACTCATTTGCGTCACCTCGTTTTTAAACGTCACCGGAGCCATCCTCCGGCAGAATAAGCATACCAGATAAAACCAGATAATCCATAACGAAAATAAGAAGGTTTTATAAAGATCAGCCTGCCGTAAAAATTTTTCGGATTATTTTTTGGGTGCTGCGCACCCTTTGCTGGCAGGCGCGGCAGCCGTGGTCAACTTCGGAAGTACGGAAGCTGAGCGCCTGGGAAAGGGCTCTGCCCTCTCCACTCCCGCGACCCCTTTAAAAAGGGGTCGATCCTAAACTTCTGATCGTCGCCCGTCGTTTCGTAACTTTAGCGCCAGCACCGTTTTTTACGTTTTGACAAGCCGCTTTTTCCGAAAATTTGTGGTTTCTACCCTCTTCTTATTGTACCAAGATTTGCCCGCAATTTCAACCGGTTTGCCCAATTTTTTTACCCGCCTGCCGCCGCCTGCCGGACCGCCTCCAGCAGCCGCCCCACCTGCCCCGGGGTGTTCCCCGCCCCGCAGGAAAACCGGACGGTGCCGGTCTTTTCGGTGCCGAGGAGCCGGTGGATTTTCCCGGCGCAGTGGTACCCGCCCCGCAGCATAAACCCTCTGGCGCTCAAAACTTCGGCAAATTCCGACGCGTCCTGGTCTTCCGCCGTAAAGCTGACCACCGGGACATATTCCCCCGCCCGGAACCCCCGTCCAGCCACCCGGACGCCGGGGATCCGCCGGAGCCCGTCGGAAAAAGCCTGCGCCAAAGCCGCCTCCCGCCGGTAGATGCGGGAAATCCCCCGCCGCTCCACCTCCCGGATGCCGGCCCCGAGGGCGAAGATGCCGGGAAAATTCACCGTCCCCGCCTCATACCGCTCGGGGCCCTCCTCCGGCATCGCCATATCGAGGGAATAGACGCCGGTGCCGCCCTGGGTGAGGGGGTTAAGCTTTACCCCTTCCCGCAGTGCCATCACCCCGGTCCCCATCGGCCCGAGCAGCCCCTTGTGCCCGGCGGCGCAGAGGATATCCGCCCCGGTGGAGCCGAGGTCCGCCGGGATCACCCCCGCCGTCTGGGCGGCGTCGAGAATGAAAAGCGCCCCATACCGGTGGGCCAGTTCCCCGATCGCCTGGACCGGCAGGATATACCCCGTCACATTGGAGGCGTGGGTGCAGACGACCGCTTTTGTATCGGCCGTCCACCGCTGCCGCAGCCCCTGCACCGTCCGCCCGGGTTCCCCCTCATAGACGGGGAAATACCCCACCTGGCATCTCCCCTCCCGCTCCAGCGCCGCCGCCGGCCGGAGGGAGGCGTTGTGGTCGTACATCGAGACGAGCACCCGCCCGCCCCCTGCCATCGCCCCGCGGATGGCCTGGTTGAGGGCATAGGTGCAGCCGGGGGTGAAGACGAGGTTTTCCGGTTCCGCCCCGAAAAAGCGGGCGGCCGCCTCCCGCACCCCGTAGAGCTTCCCCGCCGCCCGCATCGCCATCTGATGCCCGCCGTGGCCGGGGTTGCCGCCGTAGAGGGCCAGCGCCTCCTCCATCGCCCGCAGGACGCCCGGGGGCTTGGGGTAGGAGGTGGCGGCGTTGTCAAAATAGATCGCCATCCTACTCCCCTCCCTGCCTGCCGGCATACGGGTAGCGCCCCAGCACCCGGATCCCGGCGCTCTCCAGGACCCGCCTGGCCTCCTCCCCATCCCCCTGGACAATCAGCCCGTAGCTGCACCCCCGGGCCGCGTACTGCTCCGGCGTCCGGCGGAGGGAAGAGCGGATCCAGTGCCGGTCGAGCAGCCGCTGCCCCTTCTGGGCATAGGTCAGGGAATGGACGGTCAAAAGCGTCTGCATCACCAAAACGCCCCCTTTCGCGTAACTTTCTACTGAAAGGATATGCGCGGAAAATCACAAATGTGATAAAGAAATGATATTCCCTTCGGGAATGATGAATGATATAGCCTTCGGCTATGATATATTGTCCTTCGGACAATATAAAGGTACGCTTCGCTCATTTAATAAAATAAACCGGGACGTTTTCCATACCGATTTACCTTTGTGCAATTCGGAAACGTCCCGGTTTTCTTTTTTAATCGTCCCGAAGGGACACCTTCATACCAGCCGGAGGACGGTATATCATCCCCGAAGGGGATATCATTCATCATATGACGCGCAGCGGCATATATCATGCTTTCCCCGCGGGAAAGCCTTACTCTCCAAGGGAGAGTAAGCAGACCGCCGTCGCGGTTATCCCGTCGCCCTTTCCGGTGATGCCGAGCCCTTCCTCGGTAGTGGCCTTGACGCTGACCCGCTCGACCGGGATTTTCATCGCGTCCGCCAGCCGCACCCGCATCTCCCCGATATAGGGGGCGAGTTTCGGACGTTCAGCCGCGACCGTCGCGTCGAGGTTATGGACCTTCCATCCCTTCTGCCCGACCAGCCGGACGACCGCCTTTAAGAGTTTCACACTGTCCGCCCCTTCAAACGCGGGGTCGGTGTCGGGGAAATGCTGGCCGATATCGCCCAGCGCCAGCGCCCCCAGGATCGCGTCCATCACCGCGTGGGTGAGGACGTCGGCGTCTGAATGCCCCAGCAGCCCTTTTTCATAGGGGATCTCCACCCCGCCGAGGATCAGCTTCCGCCCCTCGGCCAGCCGGTGGACGTCATACCCCTGCCCAATCCGGAAATCCATCAAAACGCTTCCTCCTCTGTCTCCATCTCCCACTCCGGCTGGAGCGCCAGCATCGCCTCGGCTGCCGGCAGGTCTTCCGGCGTGGTGATCTTGATGTTATCGTAATGCCCGACGACGGCGGCCACCGGCCAGCCCATCCGCTCGAACAGCTGCCCGTCGTCGGTGAGGTCGGCCCCCGCCTCCTTCGCGGCGGAAAGCGCCTCCCGGTAGCGGGCGAGGTCGAACACCTGCGGCGTCTGGGTGACAAAGAGCCCCGAACGGTCGGGGGTCGAGATCACCCGCCCCTTTTCGACCACCTTGATCGTGTCCTTCGCCATCACCCCCAGCACCGCGGCACCAGTCTCTTTTGCCGCCGCCACCGTCTTCCCGATATCCTCCGGCCGGACCAGCGGCCGGGCGCCGTCGTGGATGGCAATCCGGTCGCAGAGGGGGTAGAGGTACCGGAGCGCGTTCTCGACCGACTGCTGCCTCGTCTCCCCGCCGGCCGGCACAACCCGCACCTTCGGGAGATGGCCGACGAGGCCGTCCACCGCGTCCCAGTCTTCCCGGCGGCAGACCACCAGAATCTCCTCCGCCTCCCCTTCCCAGAGGAACGCCTGGACGCTTCTCACCAGCACCGGCACGCC
>DVHA01000184.1 GCA_018712425.1 Candidatus Faecivivens stercoravium
TTGTCCCGGATTTCGGCGATTTCGTCGAGGGACAGCTCCCGGGCGAGCACCACCCGTTTGGCCCCCATCCGGTAGAATTCCCGGGCGGCCCGGTAGTTGACGACCCCGGCCTGGGTGGAGATGTGGATTTCCGCCCCCGGGACCGTCTCCCGCAGCAGCGAGAGCACCCCGAGGTCGGTGACGATAAAGGCGTCCACCCCGGCGTCTGCCGCCCCCCGCAGGAAGGCGGGCAGGCCGTCGAATTCATCGTTCCGGGGAAGGGTGTTGCAGGTGAGGTAAACCCGCTTCCCCATCCCGTGGGCAAGGGCGCAGGCCCTTTCCAGCGCCGGCAGGTCAAAACTCGCCGCCGACGCCCGCATCCCGTAGGCGGTCGAGCCGAGGTAGACGGCGTCGGCCCCGTACCGCAGGGCAGCCTCCAGCCGCTCAAAATCCCCCGCCGGGGAAAGGACTTCCATCTTCTGGTTCAAGTATAGTTTCTCCTTTGAGACATCCATACTGGTTACTGGATGTCGTTTTTTAAGCATTTTTTGGGTGCTGCGCACGCTTCGTTATCAGTGGCAAAGCTGTGGACAGCTTCGGAAGTACGGGAAGTGAGTGCCTGGGAAAGGGCTCTGCCCTCTCCACTCCCGCAAACCCTTTAAAAAGGGTTTGACCCTAAACTTCTGATGCCGCACGTTTCTCCGTAACTCTAACGCCAGCGCCGATTCTTACCGCCCGGCGAATCATGCCTTTCAGCAGACCGTTCGTTAATCCAGATAGTTCGCGATATTCGCCTCATGCTGTTCCAGCGTCTCGGCAAAGTAGAAGTTCCCGTCCGAATCGCTGATAAAGTAGTAGTAGGCGGTCGTTTCAGGCGACAGCGCCGCCAGGATCGCGTCCATGCCGGGGTTGCAGATCGGCCCGGCCGGCAGGCCGGTGCACTGGTAGGTGTCGTAGGCGGCGGCCTTCTGCTGGTAGGTGGAGGACTGGCCGGTCATCAGGATGGTGGAATTGGCATAGTTGCGGGTCGGGTCGGACTGGAGCATCGGGAAGTTCTCCGGGTCGTTTAACCGGTTCCAGTAGATCGACGAAACCAGCGCCATATTGGCCGGGTCGCCGCTCGCCTCCGACTGGATGATCGACGCCAGGGTGATCGTCTGGTGCTGGGTCAGCCCCATCTCGGCCATCTGGTCCTGGACGGTGTCGATCTTATTCTGGAAGTTTTGCAGCATCCGGGTGATGACGTTGGCGGGCGTCTCGTTGGTGTAGAATTCATAGGTGTCGGGGAAGAGGTAGCCTTCCAGCGGGTAATAGATATCCGAAGAGGTGCTCATTTCCTGTTCAAAATCATACCCGTAGTCCGCCCCGGACATCACTTCCTCCCGGAAGTCGTCGGCATCGCAGACCCCGTTCTCCTCCAGCAGATCGGCCATCTGGTCGACCGTCATTCCCTCGGTGAAGGTGACCCAGACGGTCTCCCTGGCCACCGGCTGCACCTCGATCTCCGAGAGCAGCTGCATATAGTTCATGTTGTCGTTTAAGGTGTGCTCCCCTTCCTGGTAAGGGCCGGTCGACCCCTCAAACTTGGCGACATAGGAGAACAGCCAGTCGTACTTGATCAGCCCCGCGTCCTTGAGCTTGCCGGCGACATCATCGACTGAGTCGTCCGCGTCGATGGTGATGGTCACCGCCCGGTTTTCGGTGATAAAGGCGAGGACATCGTTAAACACCCGCAGGAACATGACCGCAATAAAGACGCAGAGCAGCACCGTCACCGCGGTATAGGCAAGGCTTATCCCCCACCCGCGGTGGTAGACCCGCTTGGGCACCCGCCGGAAGAAACCGGGGCTCCGCTTCGGCATCGCCATCGCGTCCCCTTCGTCGGGCGGGAAGTCCTCCGGCGGCGGGGGCGGGGGCGGGGGCGTTTCGCTGCCGATCGCCACCGTCTGGGTCAGGCCGGCGGGTTCGCCGGTACCTTCCGCGTGGCCGGCGTCAAAGGCGATGGTCCGCTCCTCGTCCGCCGGGACCGGCAGCGGCTCATCGGGTTCGCCGTAGGGGGCCTCCTGCTCTTCCGAAAGGGTATCGTCCGGATCAAACCGGAAATCCTCCCCCAGCCCGTCCAGGATCTCATCCGCGTCCGGAAGGGCAGGATTTAAATCTTCCATCTCATCCATATCTTCGGGGAAGCCTTCGTCCGGCCCCGGAAACCGGTTCTGTCTGTTGTCCATTCCATCATCCCTTCTATTTATCATCGTATATCGTCCGAAGCGGGAAACCGTTTGATAAATTTCTCGGTCACCAGGATATCTGCCCGGCGGTCATACCGGCCGTGGGGCAGCCGGGTCTTGAGGCAGGCGGTGTAGCAGACCCCCGCCGTCACACCGGGATAGCGGGAAAGGAAGCGGTCGTAGTAGCCCTTGCCGTAGCCGAGCCGGTACCCTTCCAGGTCAAACCCCAGCCCCGGTAGCACGCAGAAGGAGTGCAGCAGCATCCCCGCCGCCAGCGGCAGCTCTTCCGCCTTCTCCGGCACCGGCTCCAGCACCCCGAAAGTCCCGGGCGCCAGTTCCGAAAGGGCGTTTACATAGAAAAACTTCATTTCCACCTTCCCCGGCACGCACCAGGGCACCGCCACCCGTTTGCCGTCGGAAACCGCCTGTTCAATCAGCCGGTGGGTGTCGACCTCAATGGCGGTCGAGACATAGGTGAGGAGCAAAGGCGACTCCCGGTATTCCGGCAGGGCCGTGAGCTTTTGCAGGATCTTCCCATCCCGGCTCCCCTTGTCATCGGGGAGGAAGCTGCGGCGGATAGTCTTAAACTCCTGGCGCAGCGCTTTTTTCACTTCCCGGATGTCGGTGTACCGCATGGCTCTCAACCCTTTCGTTTTTTCTGTCTGTCTTTTACCCAATCACTTGCAGGATCTTCCCGGTGACCGTCTCCACCGGCAGCGGCGAAACCCCGTCGTCACAGCGGATACGGGCCCAATGCCAGTGCCGGGCGGCAAAATCGGCCGTCCGGCGGCAGGCTTCGAGATACCGCCGGTTTTTCTCGTGGATATCCCGTTTGGATTCGTCCCCGGCATACCGCGCCGACAGGAGTTTGTCGGAAATGGCCCGCTCCATCTCCAGGTAGATGGTCAGGTCGGGCGCCGGCAGGCCCAGTTTCCCATATTCGTAGTCCTCAATCCACCGCAAGTACCCTTCCCATTCCGATTCCGGGAGTTTGCCCATCTGGTGGATGGCGTTGGAGGTGGCGTAGCGGGTCGCGAGGATGGTGGCCCCTGCCTCATATTCCTTTTTCCAGTGGAGCATGTAAGAGGCGTACCGGTCGACGGCGTAAAAGCTGCCGGCGGCGTAGGCGTTTATATCGTCCGGGTTTTCGGAGAATTCCCCCGCCAGGTACATCTTAACCAGCGTCGAGGAAGGTTCGGCGTAGTCGGGGAAGGAGATAAGCTGCACCCGCTCCCCCCGCTCCCGCAGCGCCCGGGCGACCCGTTCCCCCTGGGTCGACTTGCCGCAGCCGTCCAGCCCGTCCAGCACAATCAGCCGCCCCATCAGTCCTTCTCCCCGGCTTTCCCGGCCCATTCGCCGGTAATCAGGTCGGCGGCGTAGGGGAGCGACCGGATCCAGTCGCAGAAGGTGTGCCATTCTTCCAGCTTATGGTCCTTGCGGGCGAAGTAGATATTCCGCAGCGTCTCATAATTCAGCGTACAGGTGCGCATCTGGTTGTAGGAAGTGGGGAGCAGCTGGATCATATCGTACCAGTACCGCTTATCCTTCCCCTCCATATATTGTAGCCGGAGATGCTCGAGGAATTCCACCAGCTTTTCCATCGCCCGGAGGGTCTCATCGTCCATATGGTCGGTGGAGAAGTCCTCCAGCGAAAAGGGCTTGGCGTGGATTTTGTGCATCGTCGAGGTGGAATTGGCCACCGTCGCCACCTTATAGGTATCGTATTCCTTCCACCAGTAGAGGGGGGCGGTGACATCGACCGATACAAAGATCATCCGGATGAATTTACGGTGGTCGCTCCCGGCGGCACAGAGCCTGCGGGCGAGGGAGAGGTCGTTTTCCCCGAAGTGGAAGACGCCCGCCTCATCCGTCCAGCTGTCCATCCTGTCCCAGCTGTTTAGAGGGTTGCGGGCCCCCCGCATCGCGTTTTCCATATTCATCACGGCTGTATGTTGAACCGAAAGCATCTGGTTTTTCGTTCTCCTTCCGAAGGGGTTCACCGCCCATTCCAGGCGGTACGCATATATTGGTATTATACCACACCCGTGCCCCGAAAAAAAGGCCCGGACAGGAAAAGTCGAAGTTTATTTACAACTCCTGGCCGCCGGATTCCCGTCCAAAAGGCCGGCGGACCGCCCATTTCCAATATTTTTTTGCGTCCTGCCCAATATATTAGGGTTGTTTTCGACAAAAATGCGCGTATAATAGAAGTCGAGGTATCGGTTATGATTAGTTATGCACCCTTTTACAAGACCTTGAAGGAAAAGAACATCACAGAATATTATTTGATCTTTAAGGCTGGTATCTCTGCCAACACCATCCACCGGATGAAGCACGGGTATACCATCACCTTAAAGACGCTGGACACCCTGTGCAGCATTTTACAGTGCCCGGTCTCCGATATTATCGAATACATTCCGGACGAGTAAAAAGCGGCGGTTTGTTTGCGCTGTCCAATTTTAACGCACAGCCTTGATTTTTCCATCCGGAAGGCGTATAATAAAAGAAAAACCGTGCGGGGGCACATCCCGCCGGGACAGGAGGTTTTCCATATGCAGGAGCTGCTGACAACATTACGAGAGAAAAACCCCGGGCTGCCCTTTTATTCGGTAAACGACCCGGAATTCAAGCTGTACGGGCGGAAGGTGGACCTGCCGATGCCGGGCTTTACGGCGGTGCTGGAATCGCTGCCGCTTCCCGCCACCGGCAGCGCCTACGACCCGTCGATCGAGGCGCTGGAACGGTGCCCGGAGGCGGGTGAGGTCAGCCGGGTGCTCTACGGCGAGCAGCCCACCGAGGCCGGCTGCTGCTGGGGCTACAACAGCCGCTTAAACGCGCTGGAATGGCACCAGGGGAGCGAAATCAACCTGGCCGTCGGCGAACCGCTGGTACTGCTGCTGGCGACCCTCTTCGACCTGGAGGACGGCCGGCTGGATTCCGGGAAGGTCAAAGCCTTCCTGCTGATGCCGGGCGAGGCGATTGAGGTCTACGGCACCACCCTCCACTACTGCCCCTGCCAGGTGACGGACAACGGCTTTAAATGCCTGGTCTGCCTGCCGAAGGGCACCAATACCCCCCTCCGCCTCCCCCACGAGGACAAGCGCCTCACCGCCAACAACAAGTGGCTCCTCGCCCACGAGGACTGCCCCGAAATCGGCGTCCCCGCCATCTTCGGCGAAAACTGGGAAGTCAAGTACTAAGTCAGGCACGCAAAAACGCCCCGTCCGGTATTTTTCCGGGCGGGGCGTTTTCTTGGATTATATTTTGGGTGCTGCGCACGCTTCATTTCGGGCGATGCAGCTGTGGACAGCTTCGGAAGTACGGGAAGTGACTGCCTGGGAAAGGGCTCTGCCCTCTCCACTCCCGCCAGCCCTTTAAAAAGGGCTGGACCCTAAACTTCTGATGCCGCACGTCGCTTCGTAACGTAAACGCCAGCGCCGGATTTTACATTCTCTGTGATTCAGTAGCCAAAACGCCCCGTCTGGTATCGTTCCATGCGGGGCGTTTCCTGCTTTAATCTGACGCTCAGCTGTTCAAAATCTGCATAAACTCTTCACCGGTGATGGTTTCCTTCTCGTAAAGGTATCCCGCCAGCTGGTCGAGCTTCCCGCGGTTTTCCGAGAGGAGCCGTTTGGCCTTCTCGTGCTGTTCCTTCACGAGGGCAATCACCTTCCGGTCGATATCCGCCTGGATCTCGGGCGAACAGGCCAGTGACGTGTCGCCGCCCAGATACTGGTTGGTGACCGTCTCGAGGGCGACCATATCGAAATCGTCGCTCATGCCGTACTGGGTAATCATCGCCCGGGCCATCTTGGTGGCCTTTTCGATGTCGTTGGAAGCGCCGGTGGTGACGGTGCCGCAGGCGACCTCCTCGGCCGCCCGGCCGCCGGTCAGGGTGGCGATCTGCTCGATCAGTTCCTCCTTACTCATCAGGTAATGGTTCCCCTCGTCCACCTGCATCGTATACCCCAGCGCGCCGGAGGTGCGGGGGATAATGGTGATCTTCTGGACCGGGGCGGTGTGGGACTGGAGGGCGGAGACCAGCGCGTGGCCGATTTCGTGGTAGGAGACGATCTTCCGTTCCTTGTCGGTGAGGATCGCGTTTTTCTTCTGGTAGCCGGCGATGACCACTTCGATGCTCTCTTCGAGGTCCGCCTGGCTGACGCTGCCGCGCCCGCTGCGGACCGCCCGGAGGGCCGCCTCGTTGACGATGTTGGCCAGCTCCGCGCCGGAAGCGCCGGACGCCATCCGCGCAATGACGTTGTAATCGATACCCGGGTCGGTTTTGATCTTGCGGGCGTGGACCTTGAGGATCTCTTCACGGCCCTTGAGATCGGGCAGCTCGACCGGCACCCGGCGGTCAAACCGTCCGGGGCGGGTCAGCGCCGGGTCGAGGGATTCGGGCCGGTTGGTGGCTGCGAGGATGATGACCCCGTTGTTGCCCTCAAAGCCGTCCATCTCGGTCAGCAGCTGGTTTAAAGTCTGCTCCCGTTCATCATTCGTAGAAAGCTGGCCGTCCCGCTTTTTGCCGATGGCGTCGATCTCGTCGATAAAGACGATGCAGGGGGCCTTTTCCTTTGCCTGCTTAAAGAGGTCGCGGACCTTGGAAGCGCCCATCCCGACGAACATCTCGACAAACTCCGAGCCGGAAATTGAGAAGAAGGGGACGCCCGACTCGCCGGCGACCGCCTTGGCGAGCATCGTCTTGCCGGTGCCGGGAGGGCCGACCAGCAGGATGCCCTTGGGCATCGACGCGCCGACCGCGGAATACTTTTGGGGGTTATGGAGATAATCGACAATCTCCATCAGGTTTTCCTTTGCCTCGTCCTCCCCGGCGACATCGGAAAACATGATGCCGGAAGAAGATTGAACATAAATTTTGGCATTGGACTTTCCGAAACTCATCGCCCCGGGCCCGCCGCCCGCCTTTTTCATCAGCTGGCGGTTCATCCAATACCCGATCGCCGCGAACAGGATGATCGGCAGCACCCAGCTGAGCAGGAAACTGACCCACGGGGAGGTCTCTTCAACAATCACGCTGCCAAACCGGGCGCCTGAATCATGCAGCCGTTCGGTGAGGCCGGGGTCAGGCATCAATCCGGTCTTATAGATATGTTCACCATCTTTGTCGGTGAAGAGGATCTGGTTCTGCTGCATCTCAACGATGCCCACATTCCCCTCATCGGTCATATCCATGAACGTCCCGTAGTCGGTCTCGATGATGCTGCGCTGCATCAGGCTCGGTACCGCGAAAAGGTTTAAAAACAAAAGGACGGCAGCGACAATTGCGAAATAGAAAATCAGGGGTTTCTTAGGTGTTTTGACTTCATTCATACGGGTATCCTTCCCTTCCGGGGAATTATCTTCCTCCGTTTTATATTCTACCATAAAACAGATCGGAAAAGGGACGGATTTTATTTGAATAAAGGCTGGGAATCCATTAATTTTTTGTAACAGGCTCAGTCCGCCGCCAGCCCCCGGGCCCTGGCGGCCTCCAAAAAGGCCGCCAGGCTCTTTTCCAGCTCTCTGGGCGGGACGGCGGTGCAGATCCGGGCCATGCCGGGGGCGCCGTAGTACTCCTCGCCGGGGTCACAACAGAAATACGCCTCATTGTTCAGGAAATCAAACAGTTCTTTTTCATCAAGCCCCAGCCCCGAAAAGTCCGCCCAGAGGACATAGGTCGCCTCCGGCTGCAAAACCCGGACCTGCGGCAGGTGTTCGGCAAAAAACCGGGTCAGCCGGCCGTTGTTCCCCTTCACTACCGCCAGCATCTGGGAGAGCCACTCCTTCCCCTCCGGCGTATACCCCCCGCAGAGGGCGGCGTAGACCATCGGGTCGATCGACCCGAAGTGGTCGGCGTTCCGCTGGGCCTCATAGGCGGCCCGGAGGGAGGGGTTTCGGATGATGACGTTGGCGTGGTTGACGCCGGTGAGGGAGAAGGTCTTGCCCATCGAGATGACGCTGACCATCCGGTCGTCCTCTTCCGCCAGGGCGGCGAAAACCGGCACCCGGCTCCCGTCCAGCGGGGTATCCCCGAAGATCTCGTCGCTCCAGACGGTCACCCCGTTCTCCCGCGCCATCCGGAGGATCTCCTTAAGCGTTCCCTCCCGGACAATCCGGCCGGTGGGGTTATTGGGGTTGCAGAGGACGAGGAGCTTAACCTCCGGCCGGGCCATCTTCTCTCCGATGTCCCGGAGGTCCAGCTCCGGCGCCCCATTTACCATCTTCATCGGCGAAAAGACCGTCTCCCGCCCCAGCCGGGTGGCCGCCTGTTCATAGCGGTTGTAGCCGGGGGCCGGGACGAGCACCGCTTCGCCGGGGGCGGTGCAGAGCCGGATCATCGTCGCGCAGGAAAAGATCGTCCCCTGCACCGGCAGGATCCACTCCGCCGGCACCTCCACCCCCCGGACCTCCCGGAGCCACCAGGTCACATGGGAAAAATAGTTCCCGTCGGCAGCGGTAAAGCCGAACAGACCGTTTTCCGCCGCCTCCTTCACCGCATCGATCACCGGCCGGGCGGTCTTGAACTCAAATTCCGCCCCGGAATAGCTGACAAACCCTTTTTCCCGGATATTTTCGGGGGTAAAAAGCAGCTCCTTGATCGTCCCGCGGTTTGTCCGGTCGACCCGGGTGTCAAAATCATATTGCATCGGAAAACGTCCTTTCTGTCTGTTTCTCAGGATCACCATTTTTATTGCCGCACACTGCTGTTATCACGGAAATC
>DVHA01000185.1 GCA_018712425.1 Candidatus Faecivivens stercoravium
ATCCGGCATATCCCCGGGGCGTTCCGGGAGGTGTTGGAGGGGGCGTAAGGCGTAAAGGACTGCCCAAAGGAATTTACGCTAAGCCGGGAACGCCAAAATGTTTCTGCGGTATCCCGTTGCTGCGGCGATGCCGAACCTTTTAGCCCGTGTTGCGGACAGCTTCTGTGGAAGGAGAATTGTCCTAGTGGGTGCTTAGCCGTTTAATGACAATTTGGCTTTATGGGAGAAAAATATGAAAAAACATAGGAGATGCAAAAAGCTAATAATAGCTTTTGCAATAATGGTGATTATCATTTTCACCGCCGCAATTGGACTATATAAATCCGGAATCTATCGTTTTGACTTTTTGAAAGACATTTATAGAAAAATTGATTTTCAACTGAGTACGAATGAGCTTAACATTCCACAGGATGCCCTTTCATTTTCTGTTTATGATATTGAGGAAGAAGAATACCTGTTTTATGAGGGAGAAAGCCAATTGCCAACAGTTGCAAGTTTGGCAAAACTGTTTGTCATCGATTATGCTTTGGAAAAAGTAAGTTTGGAAGATGTTGTTGAGGTAAACCAGGAGGTACTGGATCTTGTGCCAGCCGGTTCATCTTTAGCAAATCTGACGGCTGGGGAATATACGGTTCAGCAAATTATGGAGGCTATGCTTGTTCCGTCTGGAAACGATGCGGCCTATGCCTTGGCATATTATATTTCTAAAAACAAATTAGGAGAAGGTTATACAGCAACTGAGTATATCAATTATTTTATGGCAGAACTTGGGGAATATTTAATTGAAGAGGGCTATTCAAAAACAAATTTGTATAATGATCCGAGTGGTGCTTCTATGCAAGCGGATACGCATTTGGATGACATTAACCGTGTAGCGTTAAAGCTGCTTGAATACGATTTTATCAGAGAATGTATTGGAAAAAGCTCTTTTTCCATTCAAACGCCGCAAGGCGAATTTACGTGGGAAAATACAAATGAATTTTTGGATAAGAATTCACCATACTATAATGCGCATGTAAAAGGGATGAAAACGGGGACGATGGCGTCTTCCTATAGCATTGTTGTTCTTTATGAAAAAGACGGAAAGGAATATTTGATAACCTGTTTAGCTGCGTTATCAAATGAAGGAAGATATAAAGCAGTGCAGTCCGCTATAAATACAATTCTTTGATAATGGCGAGTATTGCAAAAAGATGAAAAACCAGCTCAGAAAGGACAGACGATCTATGAACAGCAAAAAAGAAATCCCACAGATTAAAAAGGACAAAAACGGCCAGGCAACCTGGCTGGTGGACGGCAAGCCTTACATTGCCCTTGCCGGAGAGATTCACAACTCCAGCTCTTCCAGTTTACAGTATATGGACGAACAGGTCTGGCCGGCGCTGCGGCCGCTGCATCTGAACACCGTCATCCTGCCGGTGGCCTGGGAGTCGGTCGAGCCGGAAGAGGGGAAATTCGATTTCTCCCTCCCCGACGGGCTGATTGCCGCCGCCAAGCGGGAACAGGTGCGTCTGGTGCTCCTCTGGTTCGGCCTTTGGAAGAATGGCCTTTCCAGCTATATCCCCGGCTGGGCGAAGAAGGCCAGCAGCGGGGTAAGCGCCCGCTTCTTCCGGGCGCGGGACGCCTTCGGGCGGCCGCTCGACTGCATCTCCCCCTTCTGTTCCGACGCGGTGGCGGCGGACGCGGCGGCCTTCCGGGCGCTGATGCTCCATCTCGCCGAGGCCGACCCCGACCGGACGGTCATCGCGGTACAGGTGGAAAACGAGATCGGCATCCTCGGGGCAGACCGGGATTTTTGTTCTGCCGCGAACCGCGCTTTTGCCCAGCCGGTGCCGCAGCCGGTGGCCGACTGGTTCGGCGTCCGGGGGAGCTGGGAAGAGGCCTTCGGGCGGGACGGGGCCGAGATGATGATGGCCTGGCAGTACGGCAGCGCGGTTGAACAGATCGCCTCCCAGGGCAAGAGCGTCTACCCGCTGCCGCTCTACGTCAACGCCTGGCTCCAGCAGCACCCCGACCGGCCGGGGAAATACCCCTGCGGCGGGCCGGTCGCCAAGATGCGGGACATCTGGCGGCTGGCGGCCCCGTCGGTCGACTGCTTCGCGCCGGACATCTATGTCAACGCCTACCGGGAGGTCTGCGACGAGTACGCCGCCGCCGGGAACCCCCTCTTTATCCCCGAGGTGCGGGCGACCAAAGACTCGGCTTCCTTCCTCTTTTACGCGGTCGGCAAACATAACGCCCTCTGTTTCGCCCCCTTCGGCATCGAGGACCTCTGCGGCAAGCGGCGGGACGAGATGGGCGCCGACCTGCTCCAGACGCTGAACATCGGCGCCGGGGCCTTCGACGGGGCCGGGGCCGGGGAGCGGCTGGCGGCGGCCTATGAGATGGTCGGCAACATGCAGGAGATCATCCGGGAGGCCCATGAGGGAGGCAAAATCCACGCCTTCCTCGAGTATAACGACGCCGGGGTCACAATCCCGCTGGGGAAATACGACGCGCTGATTTCCTACACCGGCGCTTCCGCCTCCTTCTTCAGCGGCCCGGGGACGAAAGACCGGTCGGTGGCCGGCGGGTTCATCATCGAGCGGTCGGAAGACGAGTTTTTAATCTGCGGCAGCGGCTTTTCGGTCCAGTTCCTCCCGAAGCCGGGCGTCCAGGCGGTGGCCGGCGTCCTCCGCAAGGAAGAGGGCCGTTACCAGGGCGGGGTCTGGATTCCCGGGCGGGTGTTAAACGGCGACGAGGGGTATTTTATCCGGCTTTCCGATTTCCCGCAGGTGCAGCGGGTCTGGATGTACACCTACTGCTGAGAATGGCTGCATAACGCTGCCCGGAGAGGGAAAACTGTCTGTAACAGGAGGGATTTTGATGCGGATTGTCATTGTTACCGGCGCGTCTGGCGGGCTGGGGGCCGAATTTGTCCGGCGGATCGACCGGCTGGGGATCCTCGAAGACTGGGGGATCGACGAAATCTGGGGCATCGCCCGCAGCGGGGATAAGCTCCGGAAGCTGGGCAAAACCCTCCACACCCCTTTCCGGCCGCTGGCCCTCGACCTCACCGACGGGGCGTCTTTTAACCTTATCCGGGCGATGCTGCGGGGGCTGATGCCGGAGGTCTGGATGGTCGTAAACGCCGCCGGGGTGGGCAAGATCGGCGGCCCGGCGGAAGTCCCGGGGAAAGAGCTGGACCGGATGATCGACTTAAACTGCAAGGCACCGGTGCGGATGACCGGGGTGACGCTCCCCTATATCCCGCGGGGCGGGCGGATTGTCGAGGTCTGCTCGACGGCGGCTTTCCAGCCCTTCCCATACCTCAACGTCTACGCCGCCAGCAAAGCCTTCCTCTGCCGCTACAGCCAGGCCCTCGGCCGGGAGCTGCGGGGGCGGGGGATTTCGGTGACGGCCGTCTGCCCCTACTGGGTGAAGGACACCGGGTTTATCGGCAAGGCCCGCTGTGGGGAAGGCGGGGATAAAATCCGCTCTTTCCCCTTTGCCTCGGAAGAGAAGGCGGTCGTCCGGCAGGCGGTGCGGGATGCGCTGATGCGCAAGCCTGTTTCGACCCCTGGGCCGGTCTGCACCATTCATCGAGCGGCGGTGAAGCTGCTGCCGGAGAGCGTTATGATGGATTTATGGGAATGGATTCGGAGGATATAGCCAAACAGCACAAGGTGAGGGGGAAAGTCACTTTGTGCTGTTTTACGTTCAGATAAATATAATCCCCAAATATAATCCCCGGCCCTTTATATCCAAAAGGGCCGGGGCATCATTTTAACCGCCTGTATTGCCAAGGGGCGGGGTGACAGCCGCCGCAGGGGCAGAGGCGGGCGAAGCAGCAAAATGTTCGGCAAAGTAATCCCCATAAGGGAGCCGCTGCATCTGTTCCGCCTCTGCCTTTTCCCGGCGGTAGACGGCAAGGATCGCATCCTCCAGCTGCCGGCGGGCCGCCGGGGTAATCGGGTGGGCAATGTCCCGGAAGACGCCGCCCGCCTCCCGTCGGGAAGGCATCGCCACGAAAAGCCTGGTTGGCCCTTCGATGACCTTGATATCGTGGATGGCGAGCTCATCCCCGATCGTGACCGAGACGACGGCACGCAGCCGCCCTTCCTGCATCAGTTTGCGCACTTTGATATCGGTGATCTGCATAAGATAATCCGTCCTTTCTGATTCGACGTGTACGGTGTTTGGCCGGCTTACCCGGGCAGTTAGGAGTCTGGACGGCTCCCGGGAAAATATACATATGGGGAGCTAGATGGACCGCGTTATTTTCAAAACGCGCCGAGCAGTGTCCCCTGGAAAAAGCTCTGGCCCATCAAAACGGCATCCATGCGCAATGCCTTAAAAACGCGGCCTGTTCCCCGTGATTTTTTCAAAAAACACTGTACAATTTGTCGAAAAAGTTGTACAATGAAAACATGCCGACAACGGCAGCAGATATAAAAACGACAGGAAGGATTGAACAGCAATGGAACAGCTTCAATTGAAGGACTTTTTAAACTACCGTTTCCTCTCCGGCGTCCGGTACGCGCCCGGTGGAAAACGCGCCGCCTTTGTCGTCGCCAACTGTAATGAGGAGGAGAACAGCTATGAGAGCCGGCTGTGGATGTACGACGGGCAGCTGCGCCAGCTGACCGATCTGGGGAAGGAAGGGCAGTATGTCTGGGAAGACGAGACCCACATTCTCTTCCCGGCAGTCCGTTCGGCGGCCGAACAGAAGCGGCAGAAGGCGGGGGAACAGTTTACCAGCTTCTACCGGCTGGATGTGACCGGCGGCGAAGCCCTTCCCGCGTTCACCCTTCCGTTTAAGGCAAGTGAGCTGCGGAAACTCGGGGACGGGAAGTGGCTGGCGATGGGGAGCATCGACGCCGGCTGCCCCGACTATTACCAGATGGCCGCCGAAGAGCGGGAAAAGGCGGACAAGGCGAAGGAAAAGGAAAAAGACTACGAGGTCTTTGACGAAACCCCCTTCTGGAGCAACGGCCGCGGGGTCACCAACAAGCTGCGCCGGGCGCTGTTTGTGTACAATCCGGCAGACGGCAGCTGCAAACGGCTGACCGACCCTTTTTTCCAGACTTCCAGCTTCGAGGTGATGGGGGATACCGTCTACTTCCTGGGCAACCGGTATGAAAGCCGGGCGGTCCGCAGCCGCAGCACCCTTTACGCCTACGACGTCCCGTCCGGTGAGGTCAAAAAGGTGACGGAATATACCGATTTCCGTGCCCATGACCTGGTGGCGGTGGGCGGCCGCCTGCTGCTGCTGGGCACCGAAGGGCGCCGCCACGGCATGAACGAAAACGCCTGGGTCTATGCGGTGGACACCGCGACCGGCGAACTGAAAGTCATCCGGCAGGAGGAGTACAGCATGTACTCGAGCGTCGGCAGCGACTGCCGGTACGGCGGCGGGCAGGAGATGAAGGCCTGCGGGGACACCCTCTACCACCTGACCACCCGGGAGGGCTGCTCCTACCTCTACGCCCTGACGATGGACGGGGAGTCGGCGCCGGTCGTCCAGAAGGAAGGCAGCATCGACGAGTTCGACATCCCCGAAGCGGGCGGCAAGGCGCTGATGGTGGCCCTCTATGACAACCGTTTGCAGGAATTGTATGAAGCGGACCTCGCGACCGGTGAGGTGGAGCGGGTCAGCCACTTCAACGACGCCGTCCTGGAAGGGAAATACGTCGCCGTCCCGCAGCCGCTCAGTGTCGAAAGCGAAGGCTGGACGATCGGCGGATGGGTGCTGCTCCCGAAGGACTTCGACCCTGAAAAGAAATACCCGGCGGTCCTGGATATCCACGGCGGCCCCAAGACGGCCTACGGCCCGGTCTTCTACCATGAGATGCAAGTCTGGGCGAACATGGGCTACTTTGTCTTCTACTGCAACCCGATGGGCAGCGACGGCCGGGACAACAAGTTTATGGATATCCGCGGCCATTACGGCGAGACCGACTACCAAAACCTGATGGACTTCACCGACGCGGTGCTGGACGCCTACCCCCAGATCGACCGGACGAAGGTCTGCGAGACCGGCGGCAGCTACGGCGGCTTTATGACCAACTGGATCATCGGCCACACCGACCGGTTTGTCTGCACCGCTTCCCAGCGGTCGATCGCCAACTGGGTCAGCTTTTACGGGGTATCGGACATCGGGGTGGACTTCGGCATGGACCAGTGCGACGCCGACCCGTTTAACAGCCCCGATAAGATGTGGGAGCATTCGCCGATGCGCTATGCTGCGAATGTCAAAACCCCGACCCTCTTTATCCATTCGGATGAGGACTACCGCTGCCCGCTGGCGGAAGGCTTGCAGATGTACACCAGCCTGGCGGCGCTGGGGGTCCCGACCCGGCTCTGCCTCTTCCACGGTGAAAACCATGAGCTCTCCCGTTCCGGCAAGCCCCAGCACCGGGTGCGCCGCCTGACCGAGATCACCAACTGGTTTGAAAAATACGCCCGCGGGAAAGAATAATCCCACGGGATAAACAACACGTCCCCGGCGGCAGCCGGGTGTGATGCAGGACAGCCTTCTTTGGCCTCTGAACTGGCCGGGGGCTGTCCTTTGTTGCGTTTTCCGGCCGCCTGCACAAAAAATCCGCTTACATACGCCGTTTTACCGGCGTTTGCAGGCGGATTTTCTTTTCCCCGTCACACAATTTCCACATTTCATTCAAATCCGCGTCAGCCTGCGCCGGTATACTCTTTACATGAAATTTACAGACGAAGGGGAGCTGCCTATGGAGGGGAAATTCCGCCACGAACTGAAATACTCGATCGGCTATGCCGATTACCTGTCGCTGCGGGCGAAACTGCGGACGGTGATGCAGCCGGACGGCCATGTGGACGCGGAAGGGAAATACCTGATCCGCAGCGTCTATTTCGACAATTACCGGGATAAAGCGCTCCGGGAAAAAATCGAGGGGGTTGCGGTGCGGGAAAAATTCCGCATCCGCTACTATAACGATAATTTTTCCTTTATTGCGCTGGAAAAGAAGGTTAAAAATAACAACCTCTGCCTGAAACTGGACGCGCCGGTCAATAAATCGCAGTTCCAGCAGCTGCTGGGCGGCGACACCGGGTGGATGGCGGGAAGCGGGAACCCGCTGGTGCAGGAGTTCTGCCGGAAGATCCAGGTACAGCAGCTCCGCCCCCGGGTGCTGGTCTCCTACCGGTGGGAACCGTATATCTACGCCCCCGGCAACGTCCGGGTCACCTTGGGCAGCTGAACATCATCCCCTGGGATTATAACCTTACCCTTGGCGGGATGGGGATGGGGGACGCCAGCAGCGTCATCAACGACCCGATCGATACCCCCTTTTCCGGCACCGACTTTTTTGACGCCCTTTTGGAAAACGAGGAATATCTGGAACAGTACCACACCTATTACCGCCAGCTAGTGGAGGAATATGTTGACGGCGGCAGGCTGGAAGAGATCTATAACCGGATCCGCAGCCAGATCGACAGCCTTGTCGAGACCGACCCCACCGCTTTTTACAGCTACGAAGAATACGAGGCGGCGGCGGAAATACTCTATGAGACTGTCCTTCTCCGGGCGGAAAGCGTCCGAGGCCAGCTGGACGGGACGATCCCGTCGACCGAAGAGGGCCAGCGGGCCGATTCCAGCGCGCTGATTGACGCCTCTTCGATTGACCTTTCGGTGATGGGCTCGATGATGGGCGGCGGAGGCGGCGGCCGGGGCGGCCAGATGGAGGAGCGGCAGCCGGGGAATGAACCCGGCGCTGCCCCGGCGGAAAACGGGAAGGCGGAAGAGGAAACGGATTCTGCCGGAGAAGATGCCTTGCCTACTGCTTTTACCGCCGAAAGCGTTTCCACTATGCCCCTTTCGGCCGCGGCTTCCGAACCGGCGGAGAGCGCCCCCTCGGACGCTGCCGGGGAGCAAACCCCGCCGGATAACGCCGGGACAACGCCGGAAGATGCCGGAACCGGTGATGGGGATACCGCGCCCCAGATGCCGGAGGATTTTGACCCGTCGGAATTCGACTTTTCCGAGATGATGCCGCCGGAAGACGCCGGCAACGGCGAGGGTATGGAGGCCTTCGGCGGCCGGGGCGGCGGGCCCGGCGGAGACAGGGGCGGGATGTCCTTTGACGGCAGCGGTTCGGATGCCGGCAGTTCGGCCGTCCTGCAAAACGCCGTCTGGTACAGCGGATGCTTCCTGCTGCTGGTTATCGCCCTTTTGATTGCCGGGGTTTACCGCCGGCGGCCGAAAATCAGGCATCGCCGGAACCGGCAGAAGGCGCTGCCGCCCGGGACTTGACAAAACCGCCGGGATGGGGTATACTGCAAGTAGTTAGTTTA
>DVHA01000186.1 GCA_018712425.1 Candidatus Faecivivens stercoravium
CCAACGGCCTGCTGCTCCCGACCGCCGGGGAGGTCACCGTCGGCGGCTTCAACACCAAGGCCACCCGGGCGAGCCAGATCGCCCGGAAGGCCGGCTTCCTCTTCCAGAACCCCGACCGGCAGATCTGCCAGAACACCACCCGGGAGGAAATCGCCTTCGGGATGCGGGTGCAGGGCCTGCCGGAAGAGGAAGTGAAAGCCCGCACCGAAGAGGCGCTTAAAACCTTCGGCCTCGACGGCGACCGCTCCCCTTTCACCCGCAGCCGGGGGGAGCGGCAGCGGATTGCGCTGGCCAGCGTCCTCGTCGGGAAGCCGGAACTGGTCATCCTCGACGAGCCGACGACCGGCCTCGACTACAAGGAATGCACCGCGATTATGGAGCATATCGCGAAACTAAACCGGGAGGAAGGGCTTACCATTTTGATGGTCTGCCACGATATGGAGCTGATCCAGTCCTATGCGGAGCGGGTGCTCGTTCTAAACGGCGGGACGCTTTTGGGCGACGGCCCCACCCGTTCCATTATGAAGGACCGGGACCTGCTGGCGGCGGCCCGGCTGCGGCCGGCCCAGATCCCCGACCTGGCGCTGCGGCTGGGGGAAGGGTTTGAAGATGTCTTTACCGTCGGCGAGATGGCGGAGAAGCTTTGGCGGATTGCCCGGAAGGAGGAAACGATATGAACCTGTTACAATACCAGCCGGGGGACTCGTTCCTCCACCGGCTGAACCCGTTGACCAAACTGGCGGCGGCGTTCCTCTACGGGGCCGCCTGCATCGTCAGCGGGAACGTCTTTCTGGTGACGGCGCTGATCCTGCTGATGCTGCTGATTGCGGCGACGGCGGGGTTAGGTGCCCGGGCGGTCAAACTCACCCGGAACCTCTTAATCCTCGGGCTCTTTATGTTTGTCATCCAGCTGTTTTTCGTCCGGTCGGGCGACCCGCTGCTCCGGGTCGGTTCGATGACGGTTGTGACGACCGGCGGGCTTACGAGCGCCCTGCTTCTCAGCCTGCGGGTGGTGGCGGCGATGCTGCCGCTGATGCTCCTCTTCGCGATCACCGAGGTGAGCGACCTCTGCGGGGCGCTGGTCAAAAAGCTGCACGTCCCCTACCGGTACGCCTTCATCGTCACGACCGCTTTCCGGTTTGTGCCGCTGTTCACCTCCGAGTTCCACGACATTGAGGACGCCCAGCGGTCGAGAGGGGTCGAATACGACACCCGTAACATCGTTAAAAAGGTGCAGCTGGTGGCGCCGCTCTTTGTGCCGCTGCTCACCTCCAGCCTGCGGAAGGTGGACGCCGGGGCGGTCAGCGCCGAAATGCGGGGGTTTAACCTCCGGACCTATAAAAGCGGCTACCAGCAGTACCCGTTCCACCCGGCGGATATCGCGGCGGTGGCGGTTGTCGTGGGGCTGATTGTGGTCGCGGTGGTGTTATGAAGCTTACAATCTGAAACCTAGCCCTTTCCCGCGTCCAAGTCTGTTCCGAAGACTGCGAGCTTGTCTCGCAGTCTCATATGTGTGGAGCGGGTGATACGGCCGCGTCGGACAGCGGGTCCAGGGCCCTGCGGGTCCTGGCGGATCCCAAAGGCAGAGCCTTTGGTCCATCCAAGGGAACCTTGGTCGCTGCCATAAGGGCAGCGAAATCAACATTCAATGACACAAAGACAAATATGATTTCCGTAATTTCCGCCGGGGAAACCTTGTAAACCGGCTCCGGCTGTGGTATACTTATATTACTTATGTATTCTGATTATAAACGAAACGCTGCCTTTCGTCAACCACCCGGGGCAGAGCAGGAGGGAAACCCATGAAAATACTGGCCATTGATTTCAATAGCCTGATGAACCGCTCGTTTTTCGCCATCCGCACGCTGACCGCCAAGGACGGCACCCCGACCAACGCCCTCTACGGCTTTGTCAAGACCTATTTAAAGCTTGTAAAGACCTTCGAGCCGGACGCCGTCATCGCCGCTTACGACGTCCATGCCCCCACCTTCCGCCACCAGATGTACGGGGACTACAAAGGCACCCGCTCGCCGATGGCGGACGAGCTGCGGGTCCAGATGCCGTTGGGCCGGGAGTTTGTCACCCTCGCCGGCGGCACCGTCATCGGCATTGAGGGCTGGGAGGCGGACGACATCCTCGGTACCGTCGCCCGCTGGGCGGAGGAGCACGAGAGCCGCTGTGTCATCGCGACCGGCGACCGGGACTCCTTCCAGCTGGCATCCGAAGCGGTCACCATCAACCTCGCTACCAACAAGGGCGACGTCCTGGTGACCCCCGACTATATCCGGGAACAGTATGGGGTAGAGCCGGCGCAGATGATTGAAATCAAGTCGCTGATGGGGGACGCCTCCGACAACATCCCCGGCGTCAAGGGCATCGGCGAGAAGACCGCCGTCACCCTCATCCGGGAAAACGGGAGCCTCCAAAATATTCTCGACAGCCTCGACGGGATTAAGGCGACCCCGCGGATTAAGAAGCTGATTGCGGAACATAAGGACGAGGCCCTTTTGAGCCACGACCTCGGCACCATCCGCCGGAACGCGCCCCTCCCCGAGACCCCCGACCAGCTGGCCGGGAAAGGGCCGCAGCCGGAGCTTATCGCCTTCCTCCACAAGTACAGCATGGATTCGGTCGCCGCCTCCATCCTGCCGGAGGGGACGCCGCCCGCCGCCGAAGCGGCCGACAACGGGGCAAGGGAGGTCATTTTCCTCACCGACCCGCCGGCAACGGAAACGGCCGAAAAGCTGGCAAAATTGGGGGAGGTCTGCTACCTTCTTTCCGACAGTACCCTTCTCATCCGCACCGGCGAACGGGAAGTTTCTGCCTTCACCGAAAAGCGGGAGGAGGCCCTTTCCCACCTCCTGGGAACGGGCCTCCCGATGACAACCTTTGACGCCAAAGAAACCTACAAGCTGGGGTTTGAACGGGGGACGCCGGTGGGGGTGACCATCGAAGACCTGCTGCTGGCCGCCTACCTGCTCTCTTCCAGCGACAAATCCTACTCCCTCGCCGAGATGTGCGAAGCCTACCTGCCCGGCCGGAAGTTCCAGGCGGACAGGCCGGAGACGCTGCTCCTCCTGATGCCGGAACTGCGGGAGGCGATTGGGCTGATTCTCAAAGAGCGGCAGATGGTTTTCCTCTACCGGCAGATCGAGCTGCCCCTCTGCGAGGTGCTCGCCTCGATGGAGGTCCTGGGCTTCCAGGTCGACCGGCAGGGGATTGAAGACTTCGGAAAGATGCTGGACAGCCGGATTGCCGCCCTCAAAGAGGAGATTATGGAGCTGGCCGGCGTCCCCTTCAACTTCAACTCGACCCAGCAGCTGGCGGAGGTGCTCTTTAACCGCCTGGGCCTCCCCCACGGCAAAAAGACCAAGAGCGGCTACTCCACCAACGCCGAGGTGCTGGAATCCCTCAAAGGGATGCACCCGATCATCGGCAAAATCCTCGATTACCGCAAGCTCCAGAAGCTCTCCAGCACCTATGTCGTCGGGCTTTTAAAGGCGGTGCAGCCGGACGGCCGCATCCACTCCACCTTTAACCAGACCGAGACCCGCACCGGGCGGATCAGCAGCGCCGAGCCCAATGTCCAGAACATCCCCGTCCGGACCGAACTGGGGGCGGAGATGCGCAAGTTCTTCGTCGCCAGGGAGGGCTGGACGCTGATCGACGCCGACTACTCCCAGATTGAGCTCAGAATCCTCGCCCACATCTCCGGGGACAAAAATATGATCGACGGCTTCAACCACGGGGCGGATATCCACCGGATGACCGCCTCCCAGGTGTTCCACATTCCCTTCGACGAGGTACCCGCCTCCCTCAGAAGCCGGGCCAAGGCGATCAACTTCGGTATCGTCTACGGCATCTCCGCCTACTCCCTCTCCCAGGACATCGGGGTCAGCGTGGCCGAGGCCCAGCAGTATATCGACGGCTACCTCACCACCTATTCCGGCATCGCCGCCTATATGAAGCGGTCGGTGGAGTCGGCCAGGGAGAAGGGGTACGCCGAAACCCTCTTCCATCGCCCGCGGTATCTGCCGGATATCCACGCCTCTAAAGCGCCGCTGCGTGCATTCTCCGAGCGGGTTGCGATGAACATGCCGATCCAGGGCACCGCTGCCGACATCATCAAGCTGGCGATGAACCGGGTGTACAAGCGGCTGAAGGAAGAAGGGCTCCGCGCAAAGCTCATCTTACAGGTCCACGACGAACTGCTGGTCGAGGCGCCGAAGGAGGAGGCCGAACGGGTTAAGGAGATCGTCGTCTACGAGATGGAGCATGTGGCCGATTACTCGGTGAAGCTCCTCTCGGACGCTCATATCGGCGACAACTGGTACCAGGCGAAAGGATGATCAAGATGGAAATCCGCAAAGCGGCGGAAGCCGATATCCCCGCCCTCTATCAGCTGGAAACCGCCTGTTTCCCCGACCCCTGGAGCCAGAA
>DVHA01000187.1 GCA_018712425.1 Candidatus Faecivivens stercoravium
CTGCGCTCCATATCCTGATGGGGGCAGTGTTCGTCGAGATAGGGTTCCGAGACGACGGTAAAGCCGTTTTTCTGATAAAATGGCACCGCCTGGCACTGGGCTGACAGGACAGCGCCCGTCCCGCCCAGCTCTTTTATTTTGTCCATGACGGCCTCCATCATGCGACTGCCGAGGTGGAGCGACCGGTATTCTTTGCGCACGGCGACCCGCCCCACATGCCACATCCCGTCTTCCCCGGGATAGATGCGGGCGCAGCCGGCCACCGACCCGTCCACCCGCAACTCCAGGTGGTAAGCAGTCTCGTCGGTCTCGTCAAACTCGTTCTGGAACCCCTGCTCGTCCATAAAAACGGCCTTGCGCACCCCGAACGGCCCCGAGAGGTCGTCGGGGGCGCGCAGCCAGCGGAGGGAAATTTCTGCCAACTTGCCAACCTTCCTTTAGTGGTATTCGACATTGACCCGCTTGCCGATCTTCTCGAGGTTCTGGGAAAGCACCTCGACAATCTTCATCTTGATCGAGAAGTTGATCGGCAGGTTGGGGTTCTGGTGGGCGGAGTTCATCGCCCGGCCGACGAAGATGTTGACGTCGGTCGCCTCGTCCAGCAGCATCTTGGCGATCTGGGTCGCGGCGTCCTTGTGGTCAGCCCAATCGGTCGGCAGCGTCCCTGCGACCATCTGGTCAGACAGTTCCATGACTTTGCCCATTGTAATGACACCCTCGGTCACCAGGTCGACCCCTTTCATATGCCCGGCCGGCGGGATATGCGGGTCGAGATAGTCCAGGCAGGTTTCGACCGTCTGGCCAAGATATTTGCTGACAATCTTAGAGGTTGTGCCGCCGCAGACAATCTTCTTGCCGGGTTCGGCAAGGAATTTCTCGATTACCGGGATATCGTCCTCCGGGTTGGCCGGCGGCCCCAGGATTATCGACAGCTCGCTCCGCTGCCGGACCTTCATGACCGCGACGGTCGTGTCGTCCCCCATCCGCCCGAGGTAAAGCTCCTTCGCGGCCTCAGCCAGTTTGGCCGCCACCGTATGGGGCGAATCGTCCGGGTGGACGTTTTTCTCCAGGAAGTCGCAGATATGCTCCGACTGCCAGCCGAAGTCCATGCTGATGCCGATGCCAGCGTGGGAAACACCGTCGCTGAACATGACGAACTCATCCCCCAGCTCGGCCTTCATCCGGGTCTCATAGAGGGTCTTGTCCCCGACGATGTTGACCTCAACCGGGTATTCAACCGCCTTGCCGTTCCGCAGCAGGATGGAAAGCGGGTTGTCAAACTGCACCATATAGACGTCGCCGTCGGAAGAGATCTGCAAAATCGTAAAGGTCGAATAGGCGACGTTTACATCCTTCCGCACCGGCAGCGTCGCGGCGATCGTCTCGACGCAGTCCTCGACCGTCATCCCGCTGGACATCATCGTACAGATGATCTTGGAGGTCAGGCTGGAGAGGACGTTGGCCCGCACCCCGCTGCCCATCCCGTCGGCCAGGACCAGCGTCTGGGTTTCGTTATAATAAGCCGTCTCGACCCGGTCGCCGCAGAGCTCTTCATTGTGCTTGTTGATCGAGACATAGCTGTTTTCAATAAAGTAACTCATAACGTCCCTCACAGCATGCTCTTTTTGAGCATCGTCAGCGCGACCTTGGTCTCAGCGGTGGTTTCGCCGAGCAGGGAAGCGATTTCCTGTACCGTGCGCATCTGCTTATCGACCACCTGGTCGGTGATGCGGATGGTTTCGCGGCGCAGTTCGGCCGCCGTATCCTCCGCCCGGACAATGGCGTCGATGTTCTTGAGGAAGACGAGGAAATTCTGGTGTTCGGCGTCGTACATGACCGTCCGGTCGACATACAGATCGCTCTTGTCAAGGTGGGTCCGCTGGTTGATGATATTTTCCCCGGTCTCCATGACATTCAGCAGCTCAAGGATATCGTAATAATCGGCAAAGTTCTGCCCGACGATGTTTTCGTCCTCCGGCACATTCAGCATATGGAGGGCCTCCCGGTTGATCTGCCGGATGATAAACTGGTCGTCGACCGCGACAATACCGGTGGGCGAACTCTCGAAAATCTGGTCGGAAAGGGATTCCGCCCGTTCCTTGGCGTAGTGGAGGCACATTTCCAGCTCCGCTTTCCCCTGCCAGACGGCAATCGCCTTTTCCCGGCAGGTGGAGTATCCGCAGGCGCCGCAGTCGAGCATATCTTCCGGCTTGTGCTTGCCGGTCCGGGCAAGGATCTCCTGGATTTCGGCCTCGCCGGGCATCTCGTCCCGGTGGACGTCGGGGATCATTTCCTTGTGGGTGTCCAGGGTATGTACGACGTCGAAGTCCTTCTTCGGGTCGGCCGCCTGTTCGACGAGGATGCCGGAGAGGATCTGGCCGCGGCGCTTTTTCGGCATGCCGGGGCCGTTGATACATCCGCCCTCGCAGGCGTTCATCTCGATAAAGTAGCCCTTAAGGCCGCCCGCCGCGATCTCTTCCAGCGCAGCCCGGCATTTTTCAACCCCGTCAATCGCGACATAGTGGAAGCCCTCCTGCCGGTCCATGCTGCGGATGACGCCGCCGGGGGCCGGGAAGAAGCGGGAACGGTAATGGCTGTCGTCGGGGGAATCCTCAAAGGTGACCCCTTCCGCCTCAAACCACTGTTCCAGCTCCTCGAAGGTGATCGTCAGGTCGATCAGCCCGTCGCAGTACTGCTCGACCTCATCCTTTTTGGAGATGCAGGGCCCGACAAAGATAATATGGGCGTCGGGATACTGCTCTTTGATGAGCTTGGCGTGGGCGTGCATCGGGGAGTCGACCGCCGCGTAGTAGTGGAGGCACTCGGGATGGTATTTCTGGATCAGCCGGGTGATCGAATGGCAGCAGGAGGAGATAATCAGCTCCTGCCCGCCGGCAATCAGCTTTTCGTACTCGGTTTTGACGATATTGGCGCCGACCGCCGTCTCGAAGACCTCGTAAAAGCCCAGCTTTTTCATCGCGTCGGCCATCGGGCGGAAGCCCTTGGCGTCGAAGGCGGCAATAAAGGAGGGGGCGAGGGTCGCGATCACCTTTTCGCCCGAGGCGATCAGCTGTTTGACCAGCGGCACGTCGTCCCGGACATCCTTGGCGTTCTGGGGGCAGACCTGGACGCACCGCCCGCAGAGGAGGCAGTCCTCGCTGATAATCGAAGCCTGGTGGTCGCGGACCCGGATGGATTTCACCGGACATTCCCGGACGCATTTATAGCAGTCTCGGCAGTTTGCTTTGGTAAACTGTAGAACTTCCATGGCGGATTTCCTTTCCTGTTGCTTATTCCCCGTCGGCGCGGCCCATCGATTCCAGCACATGCTGGCGGAAGACCTCCACGGCGTTTTCGGGGTTGACATTGCCGACAAATTCGTCCCCGAACATCGTGGAGACGCCCTCGGTGCAGTGGCCCATGCAGAAAGCGGCTTTCAGCTGGACCTGGTCCTGCAGATGGTAGTTTTCAATCAGCTTCTGAAAGACCTGGATCACGCCGAAGGAACCTTTCAGATGGCAGGAACTGCCGACGCAAATTTGAATAACCATACGATTCCACACCTTTCTATCCCCGGAAAACCCTGGGGACTGACCTTACTTTATTATAAAAGAGACAGGGGCCTTTGTCAATCGTCTGCTCAAAAAGCGCAGAATCCCCCCTCTTCCGCATATATAAAATTATAGCACAAAAAGATGTCACATGACAAGCTTTTTTTGGAAATTCCCTTTGCCGTACTGGACAAGACGGCCGGAAACCGCTATAATGGAAAAAAATTACCCTACGCACAAACAGGAGGCAGCCTATGAGACACATGATCGACCCGCTCGACTTCTCCGTCCAGGAGGTGGAAAATGTACTGGACCTGGCCGACAGCATCGCGGCGGACCCTTCCCGCTACCGGGAAGTCTGCCGGTATAAAAAACTGGCGACCCTTTTCTACGAGCCCAGCACCCGCACAAGGCTCAGCTTTGAAGCGGCAATGTTAAACCTCGGCGGGAGCGTCCTCGGCTTTTCCAGCGCCGACTCCAGCTCGGCGTCCAAAGGCGAAAGCATCGCCGACACCATCCGGGTCATCAGCTGCTATGCCGACATCTGCGCCATCCGCCACCCGAAGGAAGGCGCCCCCCTCCGGGCTTCGATGTACTCCCGCATCCCGGTCATCAACGCCGGCGACGGCGGCCACCAGCACCCGACCCAGACGCTGACCGACCTTCTGACCATCCGGCGGCGGCTCGGACGGCTCCAGGACTTCACCATCGGCCTCTGCGGCGACCTCAAGTTCGGCCGGACGGTCCATTCGCTGATCAAGTCCCTCTCCCGCTACAGCGGCATCCGGTTTATCCTGATCTCGCCCGAGGAATTGCGGGTGCCTGACTATGTCATCCGGGAGGTGCTCGACGCCAACGCCATCCCCTACGAGGAAGTCACCTCCCTCGAGGACGTCATGCCCCAGCTGGACATCCTCTATATGACCCGCGTCCAGAAGGAGCGGTTCTTCAACGAAGAAGATTACGTCCGCCTGAAAGACACCTATATCCTCACCGAGGACAAGATGAAGCTGGCCAAGGAAAAGATGGCGGTCCTCCACCCCCTCCCCCGGGTCAACGAAATCACCCTGCCGGTGGATAACGACCCGCGGGCGGCCTATTTTGAACAGGTCCAGAACGGCGTATATGTCCGGATGGCGCTGATTATGACCCTTCTGGGGCTGGCGGACGGCGGAAAGGAGACCAAGTAATGAAAACAACACGCAGCATCGACAGCATGGAAAACGGGATTGTCATCGACCACATCGGGGCCGGCAAGGGGATGAAGATCTATGACCTCCTGCACCTGGACGACCTCGACTGCACCGTCGTCCTCATCCGCAACGCCCGCAGCGGCCGCTACGGCCGGAAGGACATCATCAAGATCGAGGGGGATATCCGGCTGGACCTCGACCTTCTCGGGTACGTCGACCACAACATCACCGTCTCCTTTATCCAGGAGGGCAAGGTGGTCGAAAAGAAAAAGCTCACCCTCCCCAAACGGCTGGTCAACGTCATCCGCTGCCGCAACCCCCGCTGCATCTGCACGGTGGAGGAAGGG
>DVHA01000188.1 GCA_018712425.1 Candidatus Faecivivens stercoravium
CGGGATGTGACCGGCGGGGCGAAACGGCGCCGGCGGGCAATTCCGGTGTCAAGGTGAAGTTTGCGTGAGCTTTATGTCAACAATATAAGCTTTTCAAACGTCCAGTCAACGTCCCGAAGACCGTTCGCTTGACGAACGGTCTTACGCGTTTGGAGCGGGAGACACGGACGCGTCGAACAGCGGGACCAGGGCCCGCGAGGGTCCTGGTCCGTCCAGGCGAAGCTTGGTCCCATCCAAGGGGAACCCTTGGTCGCTGCCTTAAGGGCAGCGAAATAAACCTTTTATTGTTTTTCAGAAAGAAGGCTATACCCATGACCTACACAATCGGCGAAGCGGCGGCCCTCACCGGCATATCGGTCTCGGCGCTGCGGTATTACGACCGGGAGGGGATGTTCCCGGGGATGCGGCGGACCGCCGGCGGCAGCCGGATCTTCTCGGAACAGGAGCTTTCCACCCTCCGGGTGATCCACTGCCTCAAATCGGCGGGGATGTCGGTGAAGGAGATCCGGGAGTTCCTCCTCTGGTGCCAGGAGGGGGACGCCTCCCTCGAAAAGCGGGGGGAGATGTTCCACACCCGGCTGCGGGAGGTGGAGGCGCAGATGGAGGCCCTGCGGCAGACGCTGGGCCATATCCGCTACAAATGCTGGTATTACGACACCGCCATCGCCGCCGGGACCGAAGAGGCGGTCAAAAACCTGCCGGAAGAGGAGATTCCGGAAGAACTGAGGGAATATAAGCTGTAAAAAGAAAAGGTGCCTGCCCGGAATTTTTGAGCAAGCACCTTTTTTCGCGTTTTACCTGCCGAAGAGGTTATACAGCATCTTTTCCCGCAGGACGGTGGTATCCGCCCCCAGCGCCTCCGCCAGCGCGTAGCCGAAGGCGTAGGCGGTCGCGGGCCCGCGGCTGGTGATCAGGTTCCCGTCCCGGACGACGATCTCCTCCCGGTAATGCCCGGCGGCGATCTTTTTGTCATAGCCGACATAGGCGGTGTAGTTTTTCCCGTCCAGCAGCCCTGCCCGTTCGAGGGCGATCGGCGCGGCGCAGATGGCGGCGACAAACTTCCCGGCCCGGTCTTCCGCCTTCAGGATTTCCATCAGCTTGTCGCTGTCCCGGAGGTTGGCCGCCCCCGGAAGGCCGCCCGGCAGGATCACCATATCGTAGCCGCCGTCGGCCGGGATATCGTCCAGCACCCGGTCGCACTGGACCTTCATCTGGTGGGCCCCTCCCACCACCGGCGAAAAGCCGATAAGGTCGCAGCCGATGCCCGCCCGGCGGAGGATATCCGCCACTGTCAGCGCCTCGCCCTCTTCAAAGCCGGGCGCCAGAAAAATAGCTGTCTTTTTCATAACTGCCTCCTGTTTTTTCACAAAGGGTTTCATTTGGATTGCCTTTATTATACGCCGGGGCGGAGGCGGATGCCAGCGATTTCCAGATCCTGGAAATGCAAATGCAAACCCCTGCGCGGAGAAGGTCCCGCGCAGGGGTTTACGGCTATTTATTGGGGATAAAGATGCCGGCCAGGATGGCGATGAAACCGACCCACCGCCCGCCGATTGCGAGTATCCCCGAAAAGGTGTTCAGAGGAAGCGCCGCACAGCAGAGGCTGAGGAGCAGGCAGGCAAAACCGAAGAGGATGGCTTTGATGTTAGAAGGGATCATATGGGCACCTGTCCTTTACTTTTTAGATATAGGATAGCAAAACCTCCCCGATTTGTCTATTTATAACTTGAACAAAAAAGTCCCGACGCTTTTGACAGCGCCGGGACAATCCTTTTGCTTACAGATGAATCTGGAACCCGTCAACCGGAAGACCCTTCCTCCATCCGGCCATCCTCTCCTTTGTTCCATTATACCGCCGGACGGGAAAACGCGCAACCCGGTTTACTCTTCTTCGCCCGGCTCATCCTGGAGGGCGTCGTATCCCCGTTCGCCGGTGCGGATTTTGATGACGTCCTCGACATCGTAGACGAAGATCTTGCCGTCGCCGATGTGGCCGGTGTAGAGGGTCCGCTGGACGGTCTTGATGAGCGTTTCGACCGGGATCTTGCAGACGACAATGTCAATCTTGACCTTCGGCAGCAGCCGCGAGCTGACCGAACTGCCGCGGAAGTAGACGGTATGCCCCTTCTGGGCGCCGTAGCCGAAGACGTTGGTCACGGTGATGCCGGTGATGCCCAGCTTCTCCAGCGCGTCCTGCAAATCGCCGAACCGCTGCTGGTTGGCGAGGATTGTGACCTTGGTGATCTTGACGCCGGGGGTCTCGTTGTGGATAACCGGGACCGCCTTGTCGTGGGAGACCTGCTGGATAGCCGGGATGTCGAGGGGCAGGTCCTCGTCGGTGGTCAGCTGTTCGGTGACCGGCGAGAAGTCGGGGTAGGCGACGTTACCGTGTTCGCCGATGTCGAGGCCCTGGAGCTCCTCTTCGGTCGAAACCCGGATGCCGGCCGTCTTTTTAAGGATCAGCCAGACCGCACCGGCCGTCACGAAGGTGAAAATGCCGACGGCGAGGACGCCGAGGATCTGGACGCCCAGGAGGCCGAAGCCGCCGCCGAAAAAGAGTCCGTTCCGGGCCGAGAGGGAGGTGACCCCCTCCTCGGCGAAGAGGCCGACGCAGAGGGTGCCGAAGACGCCGCAGCCGAGGTGGACGGAAGTCGCGCCGACCGGGTCGTCGATATGGAGTTTGTCAAAGAACAGGACCGCGAAGACGACCAGCACGCCGGCCAGGGCGCCGATGATCATCGAAGACTCGACCGAGACATAGGCGCAGCCGCCGGTGACGGCGACCAGGCCGGCGAGGCAGCCGTTGATGGTCATGCCGAGGTCGGGTTTGCCCATCGTAACCCAGGAGGTGATGGTGGAGGTGAGGACGGCGACAATCGCCGAGGTGTTGGTGGTCATCAGGATGTGGAAGACGTCTTCCGGGTTCTGGAAGCTCATCGTCGAGCCGGGGTTGAACCCGAACCAGCCCAGCCAGAGGACGAACAGGCCGATGACCGCCAGCGACATGCTGTGGCCGGGGATGGCCTTCGCCTTGCCGTCCTTGCTGTACTTGCCGATGCGGGGCCCGAGGATGACCGCGCCCGCCAGCGCCGCCCAGCCGCCGAGGGAATGGACGGCGGTATCGCCGGCGAAGTCCATGAACCCGAGGTCGGCAAGCCAGCCGCCGCCCCAGATCCAGTGGCCGACCACCGGGTAGATGAGGAGGGTCAGGACGAAGGAGAAGATGATAAACGACACATACTTGACCCTTTCGGCCACCGCTCCCGAGACGATCGTCGCGGCGGTGCCGCAGAAGACCAGCTGGAAGAAGAATTTCCCCCAGAACGGGACCGACGAAGTCAGCGTCCCGTCATAGAAGGAGTAGTCTCTAGTGCCGAGGATGAAGAGGTGTTCGGTGCCGGCGAAGGGGTTGTCGCCCCCGAACATCAGCCCCCACCCTAGGAGCATAAACCCCAGCGAGGAGACGGCGAATACGATGAAGTTTTTGGAAAGGATGTTGACGGTGTTCTTCGCCCGCGCAAAGCCCGCTTCCACACAGGCAAAGCCGAGGTTCATGAAGAAGACCAGGATGGCTGCGAGCAGCACCCACAAGGTGTCGACGATGGAATATTCCATAACGTCCTGCCTCCTTTAAAAGAAAATGAAAAAGGACAAAGGCGTTCTCGTTTGGGAACGCCTTTGTCCTCTATGCCAGTGATTATAGCATAAATTTCATATTGTGTCAATCAAAAAACCGAAATTCGTGATTTTGGGAGAATTTTTGCAAGGATGGACAAGTTTTCTTGCACGCTTTTGACGATCTTTTGCGCTTTAATTGATCGAATCCAGGATAACGGACAAAGCTTTCTGCTGTTCTTTTGAAAGCTTCCCCCATTTTTCGATGAGGATAATCTGGTCCTTGGTCAGCGGGTAGAGGGTTTCGGTTTCTCGGTCGGCGAAAAACTGGGACAGGGTCAG
>DVHA01000189.1 GCA_018712425.1 Candidatus Faecivivens stercoravium
CAGGCCGCCGGTCAGCGGGTCGGCCTGTTCGGGGTAAAGGGGTTCGAGGGCGAGGCAGGTGAAGGTGGGTTCGCCGTGGAACTCGGTCATCCCGGCGTCCCGGACGAGGGAAGAGATGAAGCCCTGTCCCTCGGCCTTTTGATGGAGGGAGAGCAGTTCCTCCTCCGAATCGACGTAGACGCAGATTTTGGCGGTCCCGGCCGCAAACCACTGGGAGAGCGGGGTCTCCGGCTTATCCGACGGGGCGAGGGAAATATGGCCGTCCTCCTCTCGGACGTCCGCAAGGCGGCCTTCCCGCAGGAGGGCTCTGAGCACCGCGTCGACGCAGGCGTGGCCTGCCTGGGCGGCGATTTTGCCCTTGCGCATCTTCAAATCCCGGCGGATGACAATCATCTGTTTGGATTTATACATGGCCCTCCTCCTTCCGGCGGGCGGCCTGTTCCGCCTGACGGAGCAGCAGCCCCAGCGCCAGGAGGGTGAAGAGCAGCCGTTTCCCTTTCTTCCATAAAAAGCACAGGACCGTGATCCCGGCGGCGAGGCCCACAAGGGCCGGGTCAATCCGCAGCTGCCGCAGGCGGCGGAATGCGTATTCCAGCAGGTTTAACATGGTTTTTCCTCCTTTGCCGCGGCGCCGAACTGCCGCAGGGCGGTTTCCAGCTGGCCGGTCAGCATCACCGCAAGCCGCCGGACAACCGTTTCCGGTTCTTCCTTCATGCCGCTGCCCGCCCAGCTGAAGATGAGGCCGGTCAGGGCGTGCTCGTAAAAATGGGCGGCGAAGACCCGGTCATCCTCCGGCGCGCCGGTGTCCGGGAAGCCTTCGGCCACCGCCATCACCTGGCGGAAGACGGTTTCGTGGAGCATCCGCTCGATCTGGCCCCAGCCGTCGGAGGCGCTGATCTTGCCGATGAGCCAGCGGTTTTCCCGCATCGTCCGCATCAGCCGCAGCAGCCCTTCCTCCCAGTTTTCCGGGGTCTGGTCCGCCCCCATCGCCCGCTCCATCTCCCCTGCCAGCACCGCCCCCGCCAGGTCGTAAAGGTCGCGGTAATAGTGGTAGAAGGTGACCCGGCTGACCCCCGCCGCCCGGGCGATTTCGCCGACGGTCAGCTTCTGGAGCGGGCGGGTGCGCAGGAGGGCGGTCATCGCCGATTGCAGGGCGGTTTCGGTCGAAGCTTTGGTCATGGGGCACCTTCTTTCATAGGAAAAGCCAGTAACCGGGGAGTTACTGGCTTGAGGCTGACGGAAAACCTATTCGCCGGAACGTTACAATCGGCGCTGGCGTTAAAATAATGAAGAAACGGGGGACATTATGAAAGTTTTACTCGATTTTTTTCAAAAAATCGCGGGAGTGGAGAGGGCAGAGCCCTTTCCCAGGCGGCGGGTTCCCGTACTTCCGAAGCTGTCCACAGCTGCACTACTTGTAGCGAAGGGTGCGCAGCACACAAAAAATGATCATAAACCGGAACAGCCGTTACCGTTATTCTCCCTCTGTTAGTAAAGCTAAAACTTCGGGGGGTGGAATTCGACCCGCTCTGCGGAGCGGACCAGGTCGCGGTTCTGACAGCCCACCGGGCTGTCATTCAGTACCGCTCCCGTTCGAATCCCACTCGGGATATTCGCTTCCTAACGAAAGAGGTACCACGTCGGAACATGGTACCTCTCTTTGGCGGAGATGGTGGGATTCGAACCCACGTGCCATTTTACTGACAAAACGATTTCGAGTCGTTCTCGTTACGACCACTTCGATACATCTCCATATAAGCCGCTCTGTCTGAGCGCTAGATTAGTATACCACGGAAGGCGGCAAAAGTCAAACCCTTTTGGGAAAGTTTGGGATTTTCCATAAATATCCTGATGTTTATCTGGCGGTTTGGAAAAATATTTACACTTCCCGCCCCAATTAGATGGAAACGGGCTATTGCCTGAACATTGGTTTTGTGCTATACTGAGAATGCACGAAAAACGGCGGAAAAGGAGGGGGCAGGGATGGCCAAAGGGCGTCTTTCCAAAGAGGCGGTTGCCCGCCTGCGGGGGGAAGCGGACAAGCAGGCGGATGGAGGCCGCGTCCCGGCTGCCCCTGCCCCGGCGGAGGTCCCTCCCGGGGACGGGATCCCCTTTAGGCCGTCCGAGAATGTCCCGGCGGCGGTGCAGAAGCTGTGGGCTTCGGAGGGCTGGGGGAAAGAGGAAAGCAAACCCGCCGGGGGGCCTGCGAAAAAGCCCCGCCGGAAGGCGTCACCGGCCAAGGAGGACCCCCAGCAGGAAGAGGCCCCCTCCCCCCTTCCGCCGGCGGATAAAACGGAACCGGCGGCGGAAGCCGTCCCCCGGCCGGACATCCTGCCGCCGGGGGAGTACGACCAGAGCCTTACCTTTTCGGAAGGGGTAAGCCCCGCCCGTTCCCGCCGGGCGGAATACTTAAACTACTATCTGCACAACAATATAACCGGGCTGGACAGCGGCCAGGTGCTGGAGCTGCTGCTGCAGTTCGCGATCCCCTACCGCAACACCGAACCGGTTGCCGCCCAGCTGCTGGAACGGTTCGGCGGGCTGCCGGGGGTGCTGGGGGCGGGGCTGGACCGGCTCCGGGAGACGGAAGGGGTCTCGGACGAGGCGGCGGCGCTGCTCGACATGGTGATGCGGGTGGCGAGGCGCTCGGTCGAGGAACAGAACAGCCCCGGCGACCTTTTAAACACCGACGAGAAGGCGGCGCAGTACCTGACGGCGAAGTTTTACGGGATGACCACCGAGGCCCTCTACCTCCTCTGCCTCGACAACACCTGCCGGCTGATCTCCGCCACCCAGGTGGCGGAGGGGAGCAGCTGCGTCGCCCGGGTCGAGGTACGGCAGGTGATCGAGACGGCCCTGCGGCACAACGCACCCGTCGTCATCCTCGCCCACAACCACCCCGGCGGCCGGGCCTACCCTTCGGACGAGGACATCCGGGCCACCCGGCGGATCCATTCGATTCTGCGGATGATGGACATCAACCTTGTCGACCATTTTATCATCGCCGGGGACGAATGGAAGTCGATGGCGCGGATGGGTGAGCTGGCGGTCATGCGGACAAGGGATTTATAGGGGCGGTCCCGAATACCCGGCCTCCTTCCCCGAGGGAAGCTGGGCAGGCTGTGTTATTCTTCACACCAACAATACAACATTTGAAGCATTGAATGTTTATTTCGCTGCCCTTAAGGTCAGCGCAGGGATGCAAAGCATCCCATCGCAATCAGAGATTGCGACCCGCTTCGCTAAGGGTTCCCCTTGGATGGGACCAAGCTTCGCCTGGACGGACCAGGACCCTCGCGGGCCCTGGACCCGCTGTTCGACGCGGCCGTGTCTCCCGCTCCAAATGCGTGAGACCGTTCGTCAAGCGAACGGTCTTCGGGACGTTGACTAAACGTTTGGAAAGTTTAAATTGTTATAAAAACAGAACAAATCGTACACCCCCGGCTTCAATCAAAACAGACCCCCCAGCGGAAAAGAGGTAAAGCTATGCCATATCCCGATCATTTTATCCTGGAAGCGCCCTATAAACCCACCGGCGACCAGCCCGAGGCGATCGAGAGCCTTGTGGACGGGGTGAAAAAGGGCGATAAGGAACAGACGCTGCTGGGCGTCACTGGTTCCGGCAAGACCTTCACGATGGCGAACGTCATTGCCCAGGTCAACAAGCCGACGCTGGTGCTGGCCCACAACAAGACGCTGGCGGCCCAGCTCTGTTCCGAGTTTAGGGAGTTCTTCCCGAAGAACGCGGTCGAATACTTCGTTTCCTACTACGACTACTACCAGCCGGAAGCCTATATCCCCGGGTCGGACACCTACATTGAAAAGGACTCGGCCATCAACGACGAAATTGACAAGCTCCGCCACTCGGCGACCTGCGCGCTGTCCGAGCGGCGGGATGTGATCATCGTCGCCAGCGTCTCCTGCATCTACTCCCTCGGCTCCCCGATCGACTATAAGAGCATGGTCATCTCGCTGCGGACCGGGATGGAGATGGAGCGGGACACGCTGCTGCACCGGCTCATCGAACTGCAGTATGACCGCAACGACGTCTCCTTCACCCGCACCAAATTCCGGGTGCGGGGGGACACCGTCGAGATCTTCCCCGCCGGCAGCGGCGACACCGCCATCCGGGTAGAGTTCTGGGGGGACGAGATCGACCGGATTTCCGAGATCAACCCCTTGACCGGCGAGGTGAGGGGCACCCTCGCCCATGTTGCCATCTACCCCGCCTCCCACTTCATCACCCCCCGGGACAAGCTGACAAAGGCGATTGAAAACATCCAGACGGAGATGGAGGAGCGGATCAAGTACTTCAAATCGGAAGGGAAGCTTCTCGAGGCCCAGCGGATTGAGCAGCGGACCAAGTACGATATGGAGATGCTGGAGGAAATCGGCTTCTGCAAGGGCATCGAGAACTACTCCCGCGTCCTGGAGGGGCGGGCGCCGGGTTCGACGCCCCATACCCTCCTCGACTACTTCAACAAGGATTTCCTCCTCTTCATCGACGAGTCCCACGTCACCGTCTCCCAGGTGCGGGGGATGTTCAACGGCGACCGGGGGCGGAAGCAGGTGCTGGTGGACTACGGGTTCCGGCTGCCGTCGGCGCTGGACAACCGGCCGCTTAACTTCGACGAGTTCCGAGAAAAGCTCGACCAGGTGATCTATGTCTCGGCGACGCCGGGGCAGTATGAACGGGAACGGAGCCAGAACATCGCCGAACAGGTCATCCGCCCGACGGGGCTT
>DVHA01000190.1 GCA_018712425.1 Candidatus Faecivivens stercoravium
AGTGTTCCACGTAGAACAAAATCGGCTCATCCTCCCGGAAAACCGGGGTTTGATAGATCAAGCTTTTCCGAAAGAAGAAAAGCAGGAAAGGAAATGTAAACCATGGAAAATGCAAAAGAACTGAAAGAAAAGCTGTTTTTCAGTAAAGAAAATGGATGCATCGTCCTGCCGGACGAGGAGCTGGAAAAGGCAGCGGCTTTTGCCGAGGACTATAAGGCCTTCCTCGATGCCGGCAAGACCGAGCGGGAGTGCGTCACCGAGGCGGTGAAGCTGGCCGAGGCAAAGGGCTATGTCCCCTTCGAGGCGGGCAAAAAGTACGGCCCCGGCGACAAGGTCTACCTCAACAACCGCGGCAAATCGCTCGTCCTCTGCCACGTCGGCAGCGACCCGATTGAAAAGGGGATGCAGATCAACGCTGCCCACATCGACTCCCCCCGCCTGGACGTTAAGCAGGTCCCGCTCTATGAGGATATGGAGATGGCGCTCCTGAAGACCCACTACTACGGCGGCATCAAGAAGTACCAGTGGACCGCCATCCCGCTGGCCCTCCACGGCGTCATCATCAAAGGCGACGGCTCCACCGTCACCGTGAAGATCGGCGAAGACGACGGCGATCCCGTCTTCTGCGTCACCGACCTGCTGCCCCACCTGGCGACCGAACAGATGAAGCGGTCGGCCGGCGAGATCATCAAGGGCGAGGAGTTAAACCTTTTAATCGGTTCCCGCCCCTTCCGCACCGACGACAAGAGCGAACGGGTCAAACTGGGGATCCTGAACATCCTCCACGAGAAATACGGCATCACCGAGAAGGATTTCCTCTCGGCCGAGCTGGAAATCGTCCCCGCCTTCAAGGCCCGCGACCTCGGGTTTGACCGCAGCCTGATCGCCTCCTACGGCCAGGACGACCGGGTCTGCGGCTATACCGCCCTGCGGGCGCTCCTGGACATCGAGGGCACCCCCGCCCGCACCCAGATGGTGCTGCTGGCCGATAAGGAAGAGATCGGCTCCTGCGGCGCGACCGGCATGAAGGGCGCGTTCATGCGCTACTTCGTCGACGACCTGGCGGCCCCCTACGGCATCGCCGGGCATACCGTCCTGTCGGCGTCTAACTGCCTGTCGGCCGACGTCGGCGCGGCTTCCGACCCGACTTTTGCCGACGTCAACGAGCCCCGCAACGCCGCCTATGTCAACTACGGCCCGGTTATCCTCAAGTTCACCGGTTCCCGCGGCAAGGGCGGCTCCAACGACGCCTCGGCCGAGTATATGGGCGAGGTCCGGCGGACGCTGGACGCAGCCGGGATCGTCTGGCAGACGGCTGAACTGGGGAGAGTCGACCTCGGCGGCGGCGGGACGGTTGCCGCTTATATCGCCGAGCTGGATGTCGATACGATCGATATCGGCGTTCCGGTCCTCTCGATGCACGCGCCTTATGAAGTGACCTCCAAACTGGACGTCTACGAGACTTATAAAGCCTTCTGCGCTTTCGCGAAATAATAGGGAATGGCTGGACACCGCCGCCTGTGGGAAACCACGGGCGGCGGTGTTTTTGGTACCGCCCGGTTTCCCTTTCCGCGGGGCTGAAGCGTTCTGACGGCAGTCAGAACGCCACTCCTTCCGGCACTTCGTGCCACCTCCCTCGGAGAGGGGGGCTGTTCGGGTGAGTGCTGGCCGAACAGTGGCCGTGCTTAACGGAACGGTATGGTTATATAAAACAACTTAACAGGTAAGCATGAACCCAAAAGGCTCCCTCTCCGAGGGAGCTGGCCGCGAAGCGGACTGAAGGAGTGGCATCGCGAATGAAATGATGCGATGTCCAAGAAATCTTTTAAGCGTTCCCGGCTTCGCCGGATAACGCCACTCCTTCTGGCGCTGTCGCGCCACCTCCCTCGGGGAGGGAGGCTGCTCAGGTGGGTGCTGGCCGGACGGTGACAGCTTTTTACGGGCGGTGTGTGAACGTTTCCCTTCATAAAGTTATCACTCGCAGGTTTGGAGTGCCGGAGATTGTGAACAAAAGGCGAATATAGTCCTATTTTTGGCCGCCGGAACACCCATTTTTGTTTATAAAAAAAATAATTTTTCATCACACAGCCATAAACTACGTCCGGCATAATAATAGCTGTAAACAAGAGGTCCTAATCCGGAGGGCCAAACCCCTCCGGATGTCATAAATGAGAGGGAGATATTTGTATGAACAACAACTATCAGAACAACAACTTTCAGCAGAATGAAAACCAGAACCAGAATCAGAACCAGAACCAGCAGGCGGGCCAGGGCTTTGTGATGCAGCCGTCCCCCGCGGCCGGCCAGCAGGGGTTCCAGGACCAGCAGAATTTCCAGAACAGCGCCCCGAACCCCGATCCGAACGCTGCCCCCGGGATGAACCCCGACGGGACGCCCGCCCCGGAAAACGCCCCGAAAAAGCCCCGGAAAAAGATGCCGCTTTGGCTCAACCGCACTATCTTCGCCGTCCTGATCGCGGCACTGGCTGTCGGCGGCGGGTACGCGGGGACAAGTCTCGCTTACCAGCAGGTCGACCGGGTCGTCGTCCAGCGGGTGGAAACCCAGACGGGGGACGCTTCCTCCGGCGAAACCACAAGTGGAACCGCCCTCA
>DVHA01000191.1 GCA_018712425.1 Candidatus Faecivivens stercoravium
GAGAACGCCAACCCCAGAAAATTGTGGTTTCGTGCTTTGCACGAAATGCGGGCCATGCCATACGGCCCGCAAACAATTTTCTAAGGGCTTGCGTAGCAAGACCGGCGTGCAGCAGCACCCAAAAAATACTCAAAAAAGATTTTTCTACAAATTAACCCCCTGGAAAGTATCCAGGGGGCAATTGCATTTACAAATTTTACGCCTTGACCGCCTTGCGGGGGGCCTTTTTGGCCTGATGCTCCTTCCAGAGCACCCAGGAGGGGCCGCAGAGGCAGATGGTGGAGTAGGAGCCGGAGATCAGGCCGACAATCAGCGGCAGGGTAAAGGTGACGATCGAGTCGACACCGTTCAGGGCCGCCGCCACGCAGACAATGATCATCGAGCCGATGGTCGTGACATTGGTGTGGATTGCGCGGGTGAAGGACTGGTTGATCGAAAGGTTGACCAGCTCGCTGGGGGTCAGCTGGCTGCCGTAGAGCCGTTCGTTTTCGCGGACACGGTCGTAGATGACGATGGTGTCGTTGACCGAGTAGCCGAGGATGACCAGCAGGATGGCGACAAAGTTGTCGTCCAGCGGCATCCGGAAGATGGCGAAGGTGGCATAGACCATGCAGAGGTCGTGGACCAGCGCCAGCATCGCGAAGACACCGGCCGACCAGCCGCCGATCTTTCTGAACCGCAGCGCGATATAGACGACCATGATGACCGCCGCAAAGCCGACAGCTACCAGGCACTTGAGCAGGAAGTCAAAGCCCATTGTCGCCGAAACGGCATTGACGGAAGACGTTTCGAGCGCATTATCAGGAAAGCGTTCCTGAAGCGCGTCGCTGAGAGCCGTCTGCTCCTCCACGTCCATCGCGACATCGGAGGGGAAGTTGACGGTAAAGCTGGCGGAACCGCTCATCAGGTCTTCCGCCCCGGTGACTTCGACGTCGTAGCCGGTAATCTCTTCGACCGCCGCCTGGAAGTCCGCTTCGCTGATTTCACCGGTGTAGGAATAGGTGGCGATGGTGCCGCCGGTAAACTGGATGTCCAGCTGCACGCCGAGGACCAGCGTAACAATCAGCGCAATCCCTAAAAGCAACCCCGAAAAACCGTAATAGACAAACCGGTATTTGCAGAAGTCGAAATGGGGGCAGAAGATCCCCTTCGGGGTTTTGACGAGGTTTTCGATTTTTTCGCGATCGTAACTCATTTCTGTTTGACACCTCCATACAGATAAGGCTTGCGGAGGCATTTAAACCGCGACAGGCTCTTCAGCATCAGCCGGGAGGCGGTAACGCCGAAGACGAAGTTCAAAATACAGCCGACCAACAGCGTGTAGCCGAAGGAGTAGATCGTACCGGCGGTAGAAGCTCCGAACATAAAGAAGAGGGGGCTTAAAAGCTTGCCGAAGAAAGAATCGGTCGGGCCAAAGGAGCCCATCAGGATAATCGCAACGATGATGGTCGTGAGGTTGCCGTCCAGAATCGCCGAGAAGGCCCGTTCAAACCCCAAAGAGATGGCGCCGTCGATCGACTTGCCCGCGCAGATCTCCTCTTTGATGCGGGTGAAGGTGATGACGTTGGCGTCGACGCCCATGCCGATGCCGAGGATGACGCCGGCGATGCCGGGCAGCGTCAGGGTGAACGAGGACATGAACCCGAAGAAGCCGGAGATGGCGGCAATCGAAACCGCGACCTGGCCCATCAGCGCGAAAACCGCGACGAGGCCGGGCAGACGGAAGAAGATGACCATGTAGATGCAGATCAGCACAAAGGCAATTGCCCCTGCCACGACCATGATATCGCGGGCGCCGAGGCCGAGGGTCGGGTCAATCGTCGAGTAGCTGTCCACGACCAGGCTGAAGGGCAGCGCGCCGGAGTTGATCTTGTTGGCGAGCGAAGTCGCCTCTTCAGCGGTAAAGCTGCCGGTGATCGAAGCGCGGCCGTCGGTGATGGCCGTGTTGACCGACGGGTAGGAAATCATCTCATCGTCCAGCCAGATCGAGATAATGCCGTTTTCCTCTGCCAGGCGGGTAGTGGCGTCCGCAAAGTCCTGCCGCCCGGATTCGTTCAGGGTCAGGCTGACGCCGTAGGTATTGTTCTGCTGGTCATAATAGGGGTATGCTTCCGCCACGTCTTCGCCGTCAATGATGATATTTTCGGCGGTGACGCCGGAGGGGGCCCCGGTCGAATCGGTCTCCATCCCTTCACGGAAGGTCAGGACCGCGGTGTCGCCCAGTTCGGCGATCGCAGCCTCCGGATCAAAGTCGGTCTCGCCTTCCTTCCAGGGGAAGCGGACGATAATCCGGTAATGGGTGTAGTCGACGTAAACCTCCGAGTCGGTGATGTTCAGCGAGATCAGCCGCGAGTTGATAACCTCCCTCGCCGCATCCATCTGGGCTTCGGTCGCCTCGACCCCTTCGGGCGGGGTAAAGGTGACGTCGACGCCGCCGCGGATATCGATGCCCCAGCGGATGTCGTTGCCGCCCTTGATATAGACCGTCTCTTTATCACCATAGGTCGTCTTGAAGCCGAAGAGGGACAGGAGCGTCAGGACAACAATCAAGATGGACACGATAAAGAATACCGGCCTTGGCACTCGTTTCATGTAACCAATTCCTCCAATGCTGTGAAAGTTTGGTGCCATCCGTGAAAAAGTCCCCGCGGGGCTATCCGCCCGGAGGGACTACGGGTAAACATAATGTTTCCCCAAAAACAGCACTACATAGGGTTATTATACGCAAAACCCCTTAAAAAGTCAAGCATTGCCGGGCTTTTCGGCCCGGGAGTTTTGCAAACATTCCATGAATTGCGGTATCCCGGATTGCGGCCGGGGGGCCTGAAAAAACGCCCTCTTCCGGTCAGAACAGAAAAGGGCGAATTTCTATCTATAATAACGCTTCTTTAAGCCGTCCGGGTAGTCGGGAACAGCTTTTTATACAGATCGGCGCGGTAGAGGGCAAACGCAAGGACCATCCCCAGCGTATAGCAGACCACCAGTTCCCCTGCGGCAACCGAAATCCCCTGGAACGCCCAGATAGCCGGCAGGCTCTGGCCCGGTTCCCCGCCAAAGACAAGCGCCAGCTCCAGCCCGACAATCACCCCGTTAAAGAGGATGGTGGGGATGGGCGCAAGAAGCACTTTCGCGGCCCGGGGCAGCGGGCTGCGCCCGATGGCGTAGACGGCCAGGGCAGCCAGCAGCGTCGCCGAAGTGCCGACCACCGAGTCAATCAGGCCGGTGGGGTTGCTCCCCATCAAAAACCCGATCAGGTTGGAGAAGAAGCAGCCGAAGGTGACCCCCCAGATGCCGAGAGGCGAGAAAAGCGGGAGGACCATCAGCGCTTCGCTGATCCGAAACTGGACGGTGCTGAAGGAAATGGGCGCGATGGCAAGGGTAAGGGCGGTATAAAGGGCGCCGATCAGCGCGACTTTGACCAATTTTGTGACGTTTGTTTCTTTCATTATAACCTCTTTTTCTCCGTGCAGCAAAATGATGGGCGGGCGGTGCCGGCCTCTGACCAGCCGGAGGGTTGCCCGCTGCCGCCGGCCGCCCCTCCGCCGGGCACGGGTAAAGCGGAAGGATATTGCCGGTGCGGTACTATTGTAGCACATCCCCGCCTGATTGGCAATATAATTTCCTGCCCTTTCCGGGGTTTTTCGTTGTAAAAAAGCGGCCTCTTTCGAAGCCGCAAACCTTAAAGAAAGGAACCCCAAAAACAAAACAGCCGGATGATCCACTCCCAGGTCCCTGGGAGTGCCGACTCGATCGCCGTCCGGATCTCCTCCGCAGTCAAGCCTTCCCGAGGGCTGAGGGTGATGCTGCCGGAGACTTTACCGCCGATTGCCACCAGTGCTGAAGCCGATTCACCCAGCGCGATCTGCCGCCCGAGAGCTGCTGTCCCGATGGCGTATTCACCCATCGCCGCAGCGCCCCACGCTAGGTACCCAAGGGCGACCGCGCCAAATGCCACCGCCCCGACGGCAATGCCGCCGAACGCAAACAGCAGCCCAACCGACAATCCGCCAAGCGACAATATCCCAGCCGACAGGCCGCCAAAGGCCACGACCCCCGCCGCAAACCCGCCGATCGCTATGATCCCCCGGGCTGCTGTGCCGATAGCAATGATACCGGTGGCCTGATGGAAGCCACGGCCGAAGTGGATATGGACCAATGGCAACCCCCAGAGAGTCCTTTCGCTCTTATACTCGTACTCCCACCAGGGATTCCAGCCCACCCGCCAGCGGCCTGCACCGCCCGCCGGCGGAGATTCCGGCTGCGGGTCAGACGGCGGGGCAGAACCCGGGCCAGTGTCCGGCCGAATCGGGTTATCAACCAGCCGGTCAATTGAAACGTCGAACACCCGGCTGAGGGCGATGAGTTTATCCAATTCAGGGGTCGTGAGGCCCTGTTCCCATTTGGAGACCGTCTGCCGGGAAACCCCAACCCGCTCCCCCAACTGTTCCTGGGACAGGCCTGCTTGTTTGCGGTAAGCGGTCAGCTGATCGGAAAATGCCATTTCGCATCTCCTCCTTCCGGATAACAGTATAGCAAATTTCCCTCGGAAGGTCTACCATCTTGCCGCGTCATCCTGTCAACCAGAGTTAACATCGGGGGTTAGAACCGGTTTTCAGGCCTTTCTCAGCCGTCCAGAAGCGACGTCCCGTACGAATTGTCAATGGCACACAGCCATTTCCCGTCCACCTTCCGGTAGACATAGGTGGCCCGCCGTTCACCCGGGTATTCGCTGTCCGGTTTCTTTTCCGCCTCTACAAACGTCTGGGACAGGACCAGGACCGTATCCCCCGCCTCCAGCATCACCATATTCCCCTGGGCCGGGACGAGAGAGTTATTGAAATACCGGGCAATCGCAATAAAAGCCTCTTTAATCTCCGCCTTCCCGTGGGCTTCCTTGCCCGGGCGCAGGACAAGAACCGCATCTTCGGTGTAAAATTCCATCAGGTCGTCAAAACGCTCTTCCCGGATGGCTTCATCCGCCTGCCGGATTAAATCGCGGATTGTTTCGGATACCATTCCAATCTCCCCTTTTTCCAGATGTGAAAAAAGACCGTAGAACCAACATTCTACGGTCTTTTTTTGGTCGGAGTGACGAGACTCGAACTCGTGGCCTCATGGACCCGAACCATGCACGCTACCAAACTGCGCTACACCCCGATCGTGACGCGGTGTTTTCTCGCGTCAACGTTACTTATTATAGCGTATAGGGGCCGGTTTGTCAACCCCTTTTTTTCATTTTTTTGAAAATCCTGGAGCCATTGTTTACAGGGCGTTGGAATAGAAGGTGACCCGGATATCGGTCCCCTTCCCCAGCTCGCTCTCCATCTTGATATCGGCCTTGTGCTGGGCGACGATATGCTTGACGATCGACAGCCCGAGCCCGGTCCCGCCGGTCTCCTTGGAACGGCTCTTATCCACCCGGTAAAACCGCTCGAAGACCCGCTCCTGGTCCTCCTTCGAGATGCCGATGCCGGTGTCCCGCACCGACAGAACCACCCGCCCCTTGAGGGGGATGACCGAAACCTTGACGCTGCCGCCCTTATAATTATAGCGGATGGCGTTGTCGCAGAGGTTGGTGATCAGCTCGTCGAGAAGCCCCCGGTTGCCGATGATCATCGCGTCGGAGCCGGACAGGGTCAGGCTGACCTCCCGGGCGGAGGCGTTGACCTGCATCGACGAGACGACCTTCTGGGCGACGGCGTAGAGGTTGACCTGCTCGAAGATCACCTCCAGCACCGGGCTGTCCAGCTTGGAGAGCTGGATGATGTCGTTGATGAGGGTGATCAGCCGGGAAGCGCTCTGGCGGATCTGGCCGGCGTAATGGGGCACCTCGTCGGGCGGGATAATGCCGTTCTCCATCAGCTCGGCGTACCCGGAAATCGAGGTGAGAGGGGTCTTGAGCTCATGGGAGACATTGGCGGTAAACTCCTGCCGCAGCTCGGAGGTCTTTTTCAGCTCCTGGTGCTGGCCGCGGATGGTCGAGATAAAGGGGGCGATCTCCGGATAGGGGGAGATATACCCCGGGTTTTCGAGGTTGGAGGCCATCTCGGCAATCGGACGCACCAGCCGCCCGGTCAGCAGGTGGGCCAGCACCGCCGACATCACCAGCAGCACCGCCACCGACACCACCAGCATCGGCACCGCCTCGATGAAAAAGCTCCAGAGGCTGACCGCCACCCGCGACAGCCGCAGGACGTTGCCGTCCGGCAGCAGCTGGGCATAATAATAGGTATCGTGGCGCATCGTCTCCGACTGGCGGACGGCGTCCCCCTCGCCAGCAGAAAGCGCCTCCTGGACCTCTTCCCGCTCCAGGTGGTTTTCCATCGCCGTTTCGTCGGCCCCGGAGTCGTAAAGCACTTCGCCGCTGGGGGAAATCAGCGTCACCCGCAGCTCTTCCGCGCTGTCCCCCGCTGTCTCGATATAGTCGTCCGAGGCGTCGTACATGTCCGACAGCAGGTGGCAGGTCGTCCGCAGGTCGTAAATCACCTGTTGCCGGAAATTGCCGTAGTAAACAAGGGTCAGCAGGACCAGCGTAATCATAATCGCCAGCCCCGCCAGAAGCATCATATAGACGTTGATCTTCTTCTTCATCTGCTTCCCTTAATCCTCCTGGGAACTACCCTCGTGGGAAGGCGGGGCATCGGGCAGCGCCTCGGCAATATAGCCGACCCCCCGCATCGTCCGGATCATCCCGGCGGAAGCGCCGAGCTTTTTCCGCAGCGACTTGATGTGCATATCCAGCGTCCGGGACTCGCTCTCGTACCCGTCCCAGACCCGCTCCATAATCAGGTCGCGGGAGAGGACAATCCCCTTGTTGAGCATCAAAAGGTGCAGAAGCTCGTATTCCTTCAGCGTCAGCTCGACCGGCCGGTCGTCGACATAGGCCATCCGCTTTTCCCCGTCGAGGAAGACGTTGCCCAGCGTCAGGAATTTGGACTCCTCGGTGGCGCTGCGGCGGATCAGCGCCTTGACCCGGGCGATCATCTCCATGACGCCGAAAGGCTTGGCGATGTAGTCGTCCGCCCCGCAGTCGAACCCCCGCACCTTGTCGATCTCCTCCCCCTTGGCAGTGACGAGGATGACCGGGAGCTTTTTGGTGTCCGAACGGCGGCGGAGGTTCTGCAAAATGGTGATGCCGTCCTCGTCCGGCAGCATGATGTCCAGCATGACCAGCGTCGGCAGCTTATCGGTAAGGGCCGCGTAAAACTCCTTTGCCGTCCCGAAGCCCTGCACCCGGTAGCCGCTGTTTTTCAGCGCCAGCATTTCAATTTCCCGGATATTCCGGTCGTCTTCCACAATATAAATCGTCTGCATACTTACTCCTCGTCCATTCCGGCGCCCAGGCCGTCTGATGTCTGGCAGGGAAGCCGTTGTCCGGCGCCTGTCCTCTTTCGATCCGTTTTCCACAGGATACCTTACCCATTTTACCCCTATCATACCGGAAAGATATAAGACGGGCAAAGCATCACTGTAAAATAAATGTAAATTAATGCCTATCCAACAATCCCCCGGCTGGTATACGGCCGGGGGTAAGGCGGTTTATCGGCTCTGGATTACGGCCGCGTTGACCGCGTCGGCCGATTTGTGGCTGCCGGTGATCGAGAACATGACCCACTCGGCAATATTGGTCGCATGGTCGCCGATCCGCTCGAAATACTTGGCCACCATCAGGAGGTCAGCCGCCTGGGAGGCGTTCTTCGAGTCCTGGCGGATCAGATCGATAAGGTCGTTGCGGACCTGCAAAAACAGCCCGTCGACCTGGTCGTCCCGCTTGATGATCTCCTTGGCCTTCTCCATATCCCGGTCGACAAACGCCTGCATACAGTCCAGCACCATGACCGAGGTCAGCTTCGCCATCTGCTCGATATGGCCGAGATGGCTGATATAAGCCTCCTTCGAAAGGTGGATGGAGATTTCCGAGATATCGGCCGCGTGGTCGCCGATCCGTTCCATATCGGTGATCATCTTCAGGGCGGCGGAAATCTGCCGGAGGTCGCGGGCCACCGGCTGCTGGGAGAGGAGGAGCTTAAAGCAGAGGCTCTCGATCTCCCGCTCTTTCTGGTCGATTTCCTCGTCGTAGGCAATCGCTTCTTTTGCCTTATCGACATTCTGGCTCAAAAGCGCGTTGATCGCATTGCCGATTGCCTGGGAGATCTGGACCCCCATCGAAATCATTTCATTGTTCAGCTCTTCCAGCTGGCGGTCAAATCTGTTACGCATAAATTCCTTTCCTTTCAGCTGCCCAAAATGGATTTACAGCAATTCGCCCGTATCAGCCGAACCGGCCGGTGATGTAATCTTCGGTGCGCTTATCGGCCGGCATCGAGAACAGCTGCTCGGTGGGGGCGGACTCGATGATTTCACCCAGCAGGAAGAAGACGGTCTGGTCGGAGACACGGGTCGCCTGCTGCATGTTGTGGGTAACCATTACAATTGTATAGTCTTTTTTCAGTTCCAGAACCAGATCCTCGATTTTGCTGGTGGAAATCGGGTCCAGCGCCGAAGTCGGTTCGTCCATCAAGAGCACCTCCGGCTCGACCGCGAGGGCGCGGGCGATGCAGAGACGCTGCTGCTGGCCGCCGGAGAGGCCGAGGGCCGACTTGTCCAGGCGGTCCTTCAGCTCGTCCCAGATGGCGGCGTTGCGGAGCGATTTTTCAACAATCTCGTCCAGTTTCTTGCGGCTGCGGATGCCGTGTGTGCGGGGACCGTAGGCGACGTTGTCATAGACGCTCATCGGGAAGGGGTTGGGCTTCTGGAAGACCATGCCGACCCGCTTGCGGAGGAGGTTGACGTCCATGTCGCCGTAGATGTCCTCCCCGTCGAGGAGGATCGAACCGGTGATCTTGCAGCCCTCGACGAGGTCGTTCATCCGGTTCAGGCTCTTTAAGAAGGTCGATTTGCCGCAGCCGGAAGGGCCGATGAAGGCGGTGATCTGGTTGGCCGGGATATCGAGGCTGACGTCCTTCAGGGCGTGGAATTCCCCGTAATAGAGGTTCATGTTGCTGATCGAAAACTTATCCATCGTTATACAGTTCCTTTCTGATGATCAGGGACGTTTGATTCTCAAAAGAGGGCAGAAGCTCACTCGCCCTTTGAGAGCTTGCCGGCGATCAGGCTGGAGGCGCCGTTGAGGGCGAGCACCAGCACCAGAAGGACAACCGCGACGGCGTAGGCTTTGTCGATATAGAGGCCCTCGTTGGCCAGCAGGTACATATGGACCGCAAGGGTACGGCCGGAGCCGGTCAGGCCGCTGGCGATCTCGCCGACAGTACCGGCGGTGAAGATCAGTGCCGCCGTCTCGCCGACGATACGGCCGATCGAGAGGATGATGCCCGAAAGGATGCCGGGGATGGCCGACGGGAGCACCAGCTTAAAGATGGTGCGGCATTTGCCGGCGCCGAGGCCGAAGGAACCTTCCCGGTAGCTGTCCGGGACGGCAATCAGCGCTTCCTCGGTGGTCCGCATAATGACCGGCAGGACCATGATGGCCAGCGTCAGGCCGCCGGAGAGGATCGAATAGCCCATATGGAGGGCGCCGTTAAAGAAGAGGAAACCAAACAAGCCGTAGATGATCGACGGGATGCCCTGGAGGGTCTCGGTGGTCAGGCGGATAACATTGACAAACTTATTCCCCCGTTTGGCGTACTCGACCAGGTAGATGGCCGAACCGATGCCGAGCGGCCCGGCGATAATCAGGGCGACGGCGACCATAAAGAGGGTGTTGATAATAGCCGGCAGCATTGACTGGTTTTCCGTCGTATAATCAAAGGAGAACATGTCAAGCGACAGGCTGGGGATCCCGCGGATCAGCACCCAGACAATCAGCGTAACCAGCACGGCGACGGTCACAACTGCCGCCAGCGTGGTCACAATAAAGACTGCCAGCGAAAAGGGGTGGCGGGTATAGTTTTTCAGCTTCTGGCTTAGGGTGACGCGGTTGATGGCGTTCACCGACGAGGCGGTATTTTCCATAAAATCGGTTCACGGTCCTTTCCGGGGTTAACCCTGTTTTTCGGAACGGCGCTTTAAGAGCGAGAAGCAGACGTTCAGGATCAGGATGAAGACGAACAGGACGACGCCGGTCGCAATCAGCGCCTCGCGGTGGAGGCCGGAAGCGTAGCCCATCTCGATGACGATGTTGGCAGTCATCGTGCGGACGCCCTCAAAGATCGAATCGGGGATACGGGGCTGGTTGCCGGCGATCATGATGACCGCCATCGTCTCGCCAACCGCGCGGCCGATGCCGAGGATGACGCCGGCCATGATGCCGGATTTCGCCGCCGGGAAAAGGACGGCATAGACGCTCCGCTCGTGGGTGGCGCCGAGGGCGAGGCTGGCCTCATAATAGCTTTCGGGGACCGCCCGGAGGGAGGATTCGGTGACCTCGACAATCGTCGGGAGGATCATAATCCCCAGCAGGATGGAAGCAGTCAGCATCGAGAAGCCGCTGCCGTCATACTTTTCGGCGATCGGGCGGATAATCGGCACCAGGATGCACATGCCGAAGAAGCCGTACACAACCGACGGGATACCGGCCATCAGGGAGACCGCGGGTTTGATGAACCGGTAGGCGCCCCTCGGGCAGAAACGCGCAAGGAAGACGGCAGTCAAGAGGCCGATCGGCACGCCGATAATCAGAGCACCGGCGGTGACATAGATACTGCCCAGGATCATCGGCAGGATCCCGTAGATGTCGTTGCCCGGGCGCCACATCGTACCGGTCAGGAATTTAAGGATGCCAATCTCCCCCATCGCCGGTATGCCGTTGGCAAAGAGGAATAAGCAAATGAGGACGACCGCAAAGATCGAAAAGCAGGCGGCCACCAGGAAGACAATGTGCATAATGCCTTCCAGCGGATGTTTGTTGCCCGAGTGGGCTGCCGGCGCCTTGCTGGTTTTCTGCATAAGTAAGTACACTCCTTTAGAAGGACAGCGGCTGATGGGTTCCAATCAGCCGCTGTGCGAAGGACGTTATCGGTTAGGACAAGCGGCCGTCAGATCAGCCGACGAGAGAGCTCCAATCGGTGATTTCACCGGTGAAGACCTGCATGATCTGGTCGGAGGTCAGGCCTTCAACGGGGTTACCATTGTTGACGATAACCGCGATGCCGTCGTTGGCGATGGTGGTGGCGGTGACGCCGGTCTCGTCGTCATGCAGCGCTCTGGAGGCCATGCCGAGGTCGCAGGTGCCTTCCATCGCGGAGGTGACGCCGGTGGTGGAGTCAGAGGTCTGGACCTCGACGTTGGCGCCGGTATTGACCGCTTCGTAAGCTTCAGCCAGCTGTTCCATGATCGGGGAGACCGAAGAGGAACCCGCGACGGTGATGTCGCCGGTAGCGCCGTTGGACTCAAACGCGCCCTCAGAAACCGGGATGTAGCCGCCGTCGGCGATGATCGCCTGGCCTTCATCGGACATGATGTAGTTTAAGAAGTCCTGGGCGACATCGGAAACCTCAGCGCCGGTGATGACGTTGAAGGGACGGGCAACCGCGTAGTCGCCGGAAGCGACGTTGTCGGTGGTGGCTTCGACGCCGTCAACCTGGACCGCCTTGACCGAATCGTCCAGAGAGCCCAGAGAAATGTAGCCGATCGCGTACTCGTCGCCGGAGACGGTGGTCATCATAACGGCGGTGGAGTTGGTGATCTGGGCGTCGAGGGTGGTCATATCGACCGTCTGGCCGTCGACGTCCTGTTCAATGCCCATCAGCTCGACGAAAGCGCCGCGGGTACCGGAGCCGTCCTCACGGGAGACGACGTTGATGCTGTGGGTGGAATCAAAATCGCTGCCAGACTCGGCGGTGGAAGCGGACTCTTCGGTGGAAGCGGATTCCTCGGAAGACTCGCTCGCGGTCGAAGTCGAGGTCGAGGTGGAAGCGGAGGACTCGCTGGTGGAGGTGGAGGATTCCCCGCCGCTGGAGCAGGAAGCGAAGGAAACGGCAGCCATGGCGGCACAGATGGAAGCGATGATCAGTTTTTTCATAAGAAATTGTTCCTTTCTGAACGGGCGGCCCTGGAGGCTCGCCTTTATTTGTCTTTCACCTTGTGACGGCTATATCTTAAAGCCGGCGGGTAAACTCTTCTAGAGGGTTTATGTAAAGTTTAGGCAAAAAGTAGGTAATCCGGCAAAAGACGCCCTTTTGCCCGAAAAGCTTCCTCTTTCCGGCCGGGAATTTGCCATTTCGCGCCCTTTTTTCACCTTTTGGAACGGGAGTAAACCGTCTTCCGCCGGAAAGACAATGTAAAGGGTGTGTAAGATTTTACATTTTGTCCATCTGAGAAAATTTCTTGTAAAGGTTTTCATTTGCATTCTCTTTACATAGATTTTACATTCTGCTTTGTTCCCTGCCTCAATCTTATTTTCACATTCATTTGTCCGTATATAAAAGACAAATAGGATTTTTCATCCCCATTTTTTGAAAAACCCCTTGCAATTTCCAGGGAAATGCGCTACAATATAATCATTGTTTTGTACTTTAACGCATAGACGCATAAACGCGCCAAACGCAAAAAGCATTTTGAAAGGACCTGAGCGTATGCCGATCACCGAAATCCTGGAACGGAACTGCAAACTGTACGGCGATGAGGTCTGCCTCGTCGAATTAAACCCCGAGATGCCGGAGGACCGCCGCACCTGGAAGGACTATGAGCTGATCCAGCCGACCTATTCGTCCTGCTACCGCCGGGAAATCACATGGAACGTATTTAATGAAAAGGCAAACCGCCTGGCCAACCTCCTCCTCTCCCGCGGGGTCGGCAAAGGCAGCAAGGTTGCCATCCTTTTAATGAACGGGATCGAATGGCTGCCGGTCTACTTCGGCATCTTAAAGACCGGCGCGGTCGCGGTGCCGATGAACTTCCGGTTTTCGGCGGACGAGATCGAATACTGTTTAAATTTGGCCGATGTCAACGTCCTCCTCTTCGGGCCGGAGTTCATCGGCCGGATTGAGGAGATCGCCGACCGGATTCTGGACGGGAAGCTCCTCTTCTACGTCGGGGACCACTGCCCCACCTTCGCCGAGAGCTATAACATCCTGACCGCCAACTGCTCCAGCCAGTCGCCAATGATCCACCTGACCGAGGCGGACGACGCCGCCATCTACTTCTCTTCCGGCACCACCGGCTTCCCGAAGGCGATCCTCCACAACCACGAGAGCCTCACCCACGCCTGCAAGGCGGAACAGAACCACCATTCGATTTCCCACGAGGACGTCTTCCTCTGCATCCCGCCCCTCTACCACACCGGCGCCAAGATGCACTGGTTCGGCAGCTTCCTCGAAGGGGGCAAGGCGGTGCTCCTAAAGGGCACCAAGCCGAAGTACATCCTCGACGCCGT